>CAZCIU010000037.1:0-26576 GCA_964498765.1 uncultured Paludibacter sp.
GAGCAAAGGACTGAAAATCCTTGTGTCCCCGGTTCGATTCCTGGTGGTACCACTTCGAAAACAAAACGCAATTGATAATCAATCAGTTGCGTTTTTTGTTTTTAAAATGTAGTGAAATTTGCACCACAAATAAACATATTAGAGAATATGATATACTTTAAGCATTCTTCAGTTGTTTTTTTCATAAGGATGCAGTAAATAAGAATAGCATTTAACACGAAAATTCGCTGTTTTTCACTACCTTTGCACCCGCAAAACGAAAATACAGAATATGCAGAAAATTAGAAATATAGCTATCATAGCACACGTTGACCACGGAAAAACCACATTAGTTGATAAATTATTGCTTGCCGGACATCTTTTTCGAGAGAATGAGAACGCGGGCGAGCTGATAATGGACAACAACGACTTGGAACGTGAGCGCGGAATAACTATATTGGCTAAAAACGTTTCGATAAACTATCAAGGTTACAAAATAAATATCATTGACACGCCGGGACACGCCGATTTTGGTGGAGAAGTAGAACGCGTTTTGAATATGGCTGACGGAGTGCTGTTGCTGGTTGATGCTTTTGAAGGCCCTATGCCGCAAACTCGCTTTGTGTTGCAAAAAGCACTTAGCTTGGGTTTGAAACCGATTGTAGTGGTAAATAAAGTAGATAAACCAAATTGCCGCCCGGATGAAGTGAATGAAATGGTTTTCGACCTGATGTTTAATCTGAATGCAACAGAAGAGCAACTTGATTTTACAACCATCTACGGCTCTGCAAAACAAAACTGGATGTCAACAGACTGGAAAAATCCAAGTTCAGACATCACACCGCTTCTGGATGCCATTATTGAGCATATTCCCGCTCCTACCCAACTTGACGGAACGCCACAAATGTTGATTACTTCGCTGGATTATTCGCCTTATGTTGGTCGAATTGCCGTTGGAAGGATTCATCGCGGAAAACTTCGCGAAGGAATGGACGTAAGTCTTTGCAAGCGTGATGGAAGCATTTCTAAAGTAAGAATTAAAGAATTAGATACATTTACGGGACTTGGACGTACCAAAACTAATGAAGTTGAATCGGGTGATATTTGTGCTTTGGTGGGAATTGACGGATTTGAAATTGGTGATACCATTGCCGATTTGCAAAATCCGGAACCACTGGATCCGATTGCCATTGACGAACCAACGATGAGTATGGTTTTCACAATTAACGATTCTCCATTTTTCGGAAAAGAAGGAAAATACGTTACTTCCAGACACATTGACGAACGCTTAACCAAAGAATTGGATAAAAACCTGGCTCTACGCGTGACTCGTTCAGCCGATTCGGATGCTTGGAATGTTTTTGGGCGTGGAGTGTTGCACTTATCCGTGCTAATCGAAACTATGCGTCGTGAAGGTTATGAACTGCAAGTAGGTCAGCCTCAGGTAATTTTCAAAGAAATTAACGGCGTTCGCTGCGAACCTGTAGAGCAACTTACAATCAATTTGCCGGAAGATTGCTCCGGAAAAATCATTGAAATGGTTGCCGTTCGCAAAGGTGAAATGCTTAGTATGGATGTTGTTGGCGACCGGATTCAATTGGAATTTTATATTCCTTCTCGTGGAATTATCGGCTTAAGAAACAGCGTTTTAACTGCATCTGCCGGAGAAGCTATAATGTCGCACCGTTTTGTGGAATATCAGCCGTACAAAGGCGAAATTGAACGCCGAGCAAATGGCTCGATTATTGCAATGGAAACAGGTACAGCCTACGCTTATGCCATTGACAAGCTGCAAGACAGAGGAAAATTTTTCATTCATCCACAAGATTCGGTTTACGCCGGACAAGTAGTTGGCGAGAATAATAAAGAAGGCGATATTGTTGTAAATATTTGCAAGTCAAAGAAGCTGACCAACATGCGTGCGTCAGGTGTTGATGACAAAGTAAGAATTGCGCCACCCGTGATTTTCAGCCTTGAAGAAGCTCTGGAATACATCAAAAAAGATGAATACGTGGAAGTTACACCTTCGAGCATCCGACTTCGGAAAATTCTTCTGGATGAAAACGACCGAAAAAGAGTGGCAAAAAACGGATAAGCGATTGTGAAAAATTTTTACTCAAAAATCCTATGAAGACAAAAGCAATATTAATAGTTCTGATTTTAGGTCTTTTCACCGGGAATTCCTTTGCGCAACTGGGAATAAAAGCCGGGGTGAATATGGCCAACGAATTACATTCATTTGACAGTGAAGCCATTGCTGCCGGATTTCAAAGCGACAATCTTACCGGATATCATATCGGTTTGGTTTATCAACTAAATCCTCGCAGAACCGGATTTGGATTTGATGTTGGTGCGCTTTTGTCCCAAAAAGGTGGAACTTTCAATATGCCAAGTTCAGATATAATTGGCTCTGTAATAAAGGGTTATCATGAAGTAAATTTCATTGAAATGCCTGTAAATCTTCGTTTTAGAGTGAGATTGGGCGGTGCGGTAGGATTATTTGCAACTGGTGGAGTTTACGGTGCTTACGCTCTGAAAGGGAAAACGGTTTTTGAAAGTGACGTAGCCACGTTACTTCATGAAGAAAGTTTTGATAAAATGATGGACAGGCTGGATTATGGCTATAGTTACGGTGGCGGCATTGAATTTATGAGAAAAATTCAGATTGGCGTAAACTTTAGCCAGGGTCTTCAGAAACGTGATGCAAATAAGAGTTTGGTGGACAAAATTACGTCTGAGAGCGGTGGTTTCGTTCCAAATTTACAAGTACAAAACACATCCAAGGTTTTTTCAGTCAGTCTGACTTATTTACTTTGGTAAAGAAATAATTATAAAAAAATGAAAGTGGATTTATGAAAGTAAATTCACTTTTTTATATGCTGCAAAATAGTGTGACAAAAAACGGCACCGACAAATCGGTTATAAATCCGTGATAAATTGAAACAATTGAGAATTCTTTGCCGGAATTTTTGATGATAATTGGAAAAGTTGTGTCCATTGTAGTTGCACCTCCGGCAGAAATCGGAGCCAGTTTGCCAAAATATTTTACCATCCAGGGTGCCAAAAGCAGCGTCAAAACTTCTCGAATAATATTGGCCAAAAGAGCAATAGTTCCCAGTTCAATTCCTTTGTATTCAGTGATTAAAATACTTGAAAGCGAATAATATCCCATTCCGGAACCAACAGCCAGCACTTCGCTCAGCGATCTGCCTTTTATCAGAAAACTGACAACAATTACACCCAGAAACGTACCAATTACAGTCATCACAGGCAATAAAAGCAATCGTGGCGAAAGCGAACGAAATTTCGATACCGAATCTTTATCGTGTCCAATGCTCAGTCCAACGCTAAACATCAGCAAACAAAGCACATAAAAACTGAGATTTGTTTCGAGCCAAGCTTGCGGAAATAACCTGAAAACGCCAAGCAATAAGCCAAGCGCGAAAAATGACAAAATAATCAGACTACTTCTCATGGTGAAACTTTGAAATTTGAGCACAAAAGTAAGAGATTAATCAGAATTCTCAAACTTAAATAATTGCAATTTTCAAGCACAGAAAATTCTGTCGATTTTTGAATTCAAACTTATCCTGCAGTTTCATAAGTCTCAAAAAGTCGCTATCTTTGTTTTTCAAAACAAAATTCAATGAAACAAATCGTATTTGCCACCAATAATCTCCACAAACTGGAAGAAGTCAGAGCCATTCTCAAAAACATAGCGGAAATTGTAGGATTAGCCGACATCGGCTGCCACGAAGACATTCCCGAAACGGCCGAAACGCTTGAAGAAAACGCCAAATTAAAAGCTCAATTTATTTACGAAAGATACCATCTGGACTGCATTGCTGATGATACAGGACTCGAAATCGAAGCACTTGGCGGAAAGCCCGGAGTTTATTCTGCTCGTTATGCCGGCGAACCTTCGAACTCGACGAACAACATGCTGAAAGTGCTGGAGGAATTGAAAAATGAAACGAATAGAAAGGCTCAGTTTAGAACAGTTATTTCTTTGGTTGAAAATGGCATTTATCGCCAATTTGAAGGTATTGTAAAAGGAAAAATCAGTTCCTCACAGAGCGGAAAAGGCGGTTTTGGCTATGATCCGATTTTTATTCCCGAAGGTTATTCTGAAAGTTTTGCAGAATTAAGCCCGGATGTAAAAAACACAATCAGTCACCGCGCTTTGGCCATAAAAAAGCTAACTGAGTACTTCAACAGCCTAAATCAATAAAATAAAGCTCTCTGCTACAATAAATAACCGAAAATTCTGTTTTTTCAGTAGGTATTTACCGTATTTATTTACAGAAATTTTATGAAACAAAAATTTTTCATCATAGCCGTAATTTTGCTTTTTTCCGCATCGATTGACTCACAAGTTGCTATGGGAAATTGGCGTACACATTTCGCCTACAACACAGTTGATCAAGTAGAACAGTCTGAAAACAAAGTCTTTGCGGTGAGCGAAGGCAAACTTTTCACGATTGACAAACGGGACAACAGCATCGATTTTTTCAGCAAAATCAATGGTTTGAATGGAAATACGATTTCGAAAATTGGCTACGATGATGCAAATAAAACTCTTCTGATTATCTACAGCGATGGAAATATTGATTTTCTGACTGCTGACGGCATCAAAAACCTACCGGATTTTTCGAACAAGCAAATGAATGTAAATAAAGAAATTAACCACATTCTCTTTTACAATAACAAAGCTTATCTTTCAACAAATTTCGGTGTCATGGTCTTGAATATGCAAAAAATGGAAATTCAAGACACCTATTATATTGGCAACAATGCTTCTGAAGTCCAATTACTTAGCACCACTGTTCATCAATCAAAAATCTATGCTAATTCTTCAACTGACATTTATCAAGCTTCGGCAAATGAAGCGCAGCTAATTAATTATGAATTTTGGAAAAAAATGACCGGACTTCCAGGTTCTGGAGATATTATTTCCATAAATTCTTATGGTGATTGGTTGATTTTACTTCGTGGAAACAAACTCTATAAGCAAGACAACAACGGAATTTGGTCAAGCGTTGAGGAAGATTTGAACTTTAGCAGTGTTCAGGTTTCTGAAAATTATCTACTTGCGAATAATTCAAATACAACTTATATCTATGATATTCATTTTGCCAAAATTCAAGTAGCCGGAGTAACTACGATTTTGGATGGAGAGTATGACCCGAGCAGTTCAAAATTCTGGCTTGCCGGAAATGATCAAGGTGTGGTAGAGTATTTGTCCAATGGTACAGCCAATTTTTACAAACCAAATGGTCCTGCTGTGAACACACCGTACAAACTTCGATTTTCTGGCGAAAAATTGTTCGTAGTTCCTGGTGGACGATTTTCAGTTGAGTACATGAGACCGGGAATTGTGATGATTTTTGAAGACAATAAATGGACAAATATTGACAACTACTCCATCGCAAGTAAAACAAATAACATGGTAAGAGATTTTATGGATATTGCGATTGATCCAAATGATAAAAATCATTTTTTTGTAAGCTCTTATGGAACAGGCGTTTACGAATTCAAAAACAACACTTTTGACCAATGGCATAATATAGAAAACAGCACGTTAGAAACCATTTTCCCAAATGACCCTTTATCTAAATTTATTTATATGCGGATTGATGGGGGTACTTACGATAGTAAAGGAAATCTGTGGTTTGTAAATACCAGTGGTTCTAATGCTATCAAGATTTTGAAAAATGATGGAAAATGGACAAATTTAGGCTATTCACAAATTTCACCTCTTCCTACTTTGAGTGGACTTATCATTTCAAACCAGAATGAAAATCAGAAATGGCTGCTATCAGTCAGACACACACCAGGAGTGATTGCTTTTGATGATAATGGAACGTTAGAAAATTCAAATGATGATAAATTTACTTTTCTACGCTCGTTTCAATATCAAGCCAACAATGAAATTAGAACATTCTCGCCTAGTTTCTATTATAGTATTGCTCAGGACAAAAATGGCGTAATGTGGATTGGGACTGAGCAAGGGCCATTGATTATCAATAATCCGTCCATAATTTTTGAGGGCAATGTTTTAGCAAATAGAATTATTATTCCGAGAAATGACGGCACCGGATTAGGTGATTTTTTGCTTGAAGATCAAGAGATTTTATCCATCGCAATAGATGGTGCTAACAGAAAATGGATTGGTACAAGAGCTTCCGGAGTTTATTTGATGTCTGAAAATGGACAAGAAACCATCAGACATTTTACGACTGAAAATAGCCCTTTATTATCAAATGAAATCTTATCAATTGCAATAAATCCGGTTAGTGGTGAAGTTTATTTTGGTACAAGCACTGGGCTTATTTCCTATCAAAGCGACGCTGCAATTGCTGAAAATGTATTTAAAAACGTACATGCTTATCCTAACCCAGTTCGGGAAAATTATTCGGGCGTAATCACCATTGCCGGCTTAGTTGACGATACAAATGTGAAAATCACTGATACTGCCGGAAATCTTGTGGCTCAAACAAGTTCTAATGGAAGTATTGCTATCTGGGATGGAAAAAATTCATTCGGTGAAAAAGTAAGCACCGGAGTTTATTTGGCTATTTGCGTTTCGCCTGACGGACAACAAAGCTCCACAACCAAAATTCTGGTTATAAATTAGCATCTTTCAGGATGAACAATTCACAATGATTGAAATCAAAAATTTAATAAGCAAAAATAACATTCCATTACTCTTGCTTTTTTTAGGGATTAACGGATTGTTTGTATTGAAATATACAAGCAGAACCACCTACTCGCCCATTTTATTTTTTTTGTTTTATATACTAGCGGTATTTGGTGTAATAATATTTTTTTATTTCATTGAAAATAAAATCAATCAAAAAATCACAAATTTTCTAATTGGACTATCCAGTTTGAGCGTTATTTTAGGTGTATTGGTTTTACATAGCTTTATCAACCCCTATGAATTAATGATTGACCGATGGTCGGCAATTCACAATTTTATATCCAATTTGTTTAATGGAGAATATCCTTATGCTGCACAAACTCATTTAGGTGGTTACGCTTCACCTTTTCCTGTCTGGCAAATCTTTCACATTCCTTTTTATTTAGCAGGAAATGTAGCTTTGGCTATGATTTTTTCAATCCTAATGTTATTTTTTGGTGTAATGCGCTGGACAACTAACAAAAAAAACGCTTTGTTTTTCATTCTATTACTTGCTATTTCTCCAGCATTTTGGTACGAAGTTGCCGTTAGAAGCGATTTGTGTTACAATTTTTTATTAGTTTTTTTAACTCTTTTATTTTTTCAACACAAAAATTACAATCTATTTAATAACACCTTACTTATAGGATTAATCTGTGGATTATTTCTATCAACTCGTGTTACTATCGTGATTCCATTTTTCGTCTATTTATTGGTTGATTTTTTTAAAATTAACACAAAAAAAAAGATAGCATTTTTGGGAATAACAATTACTATTTTTGCTTGCAGTTTTCTTCCATTAGTATTTTGGAATCACAATATATTATTTTTCTTTGAGTACAATCCATTTGTTCTGCAAACCAGACAAGGTTCAATTTTTGAAATAATTCTAATCGCATCTATTAGCTTTTTCTTTGCTTTCAAATGGAAAAAAGATTTTATTAAATACAACGCTTACACGGCTATTATTCTTATTATTTTTGTAATTATCACATTTTTACATAGAATGATTAATGAAAATTTTGAGAATAACCTTTTCAGTTCTTCGTTTGACATCACATACTTCAACATGGCTCTTCCGTTTTTGATATTTGCAATAGCATATAACAATCAAAAACTTCAACACACTTAAATATTCGGTAGTACAGCATTTAGCTTTAACCACTTTTCCGAAAAGTTTGTGGAAAAATTAAGAAGGTGAGCATTAGATTCTCAAACAATACCTATAGAAATTCCATTAAACAGACAATATACTTATCGTTTTTAAAACTAGCAAAAAATTATCTATAAAGTAATCTTGATTTTTTCCGAGATAGTAATTTGATGTTTGTAGCAACACTTTGTTATAAGCAATAAAACACGGTCAAAGCTGCAGGAAGTCTGACAGCCACAGGCTGGCGTCAACACCCTTTATACTAATTAAACAAAACAAAAAATGAAAAGTCGAGATGAGTTTTATATAAGAAATATAATTGAATATCTTTTGGAATAATTCTGAAAATCCTACGCCTTAATCAAATTCAAAAATTCTTCGCGGGTTTTTGCTTCGCGGAAAATTCCGGTAAAATCGGATGTTGTGGTAATGGAATGTTGTTTTTGAACGCCACGCATCTGCATACAAAGGTGCTGAGCCTCAATCACTACGATTACACCCATCGGATTTAGCGTTTCTTGGATACAATCTTTAATTTGAGTGGTCAATCTTTCCTGTACTTGTAGTCTGCGGGCAAAAACATCCACTACCCGAGCAATTTTACTCAGTCCGGTAATTTTTTTATTTGGAATGTATGCTACATGAGCTTTACCGAAAAACGGCAACAAATGATGCTCACAAAGCGAATAAAAATCAATATCTTTCACGATTACCATTTGGCGATAATCCTCTGTAAACATAGCAGAACTTAAAATCTGAGCCGGATCTTGATCGTAACCTTGCATAAAAAACTGCATTGCTTTTGCAACGCGCTGTGGTGTTTTCAGTAGGCCTTCTCGTTCAGAATTTTCGCCTAAAACATCCAAAATTGCTTTGTATTTTTCAGCAAGAATTTCGGTTTTATCCTGATTGAATTCAATCATATTATTTTCGTGCAAATCCATTTTTTTCAGTTTTAGCGAACGGTTACTTTACTTTCACGAACGGTATAAGTTTCACGACTATATTCCGGGAATGCTTTGATTAGCTCTGAGCGGAAAGCTCTGGCCTCAGCCAAACTTCTGAAATCGCCGATGCGAACTTTCCAAAATGGAGATGAATAAATCCGATAAACTCCATATCCCGGAAACGCGCTTCTCAAGCGGCGTTCGATATTATATGCTTCATCTTTTGCAGTGCGCTGCGCATTGCTGGAAAAAACCTGCACGCGATAGCCCGGACCTGAATAAGGACCGCTGACTTCCTCTTTTCGGTTCACATGATCGTTAATCAACTTATCCAGCTTTGGATCTTGCTTGATTATAACCTTAGAATTTGCTTCAATATTCTCAATTACATCGGGTCTGGAAGATTTTTTATTGGTCTGCGCAATCAAAAATACCGCAGCAAAAACCATAAATCCAATAAGTGAAATATACCTTTTCATGTGTTTATTTTTTATTTTTTTATTAAGGACACATGGAACACGCCATCAATCGTCCCCTTGTGTGTCAAAGTTATTTTACATGGCTGTTTCATCATCTTGTCTAGATTATTTTTTACAAAGGTAGGAAATTGAAACGATTTTCTATCGATTTTTGAAAAAAACGGTTTCTTTAAATTTTATTTCCAAAATAAAAATACTTGTAAATTGCCGTCAAAAATTTTACCTTTGTGATAAATATTATTCTATGAACAGAAAAAAAATTGCTATAATTGTTGCCGGAGGAAAGGGCGAAAGAATGAATGCAGCCATTCCAAAGCAGTTCTTAGAGCTGCAAGGAAAGCCCATTCTTATGCACACGATTGAGCGTTTCAGTACATTTGACCCCGAAATGCAAATCATTCTTGTGCTTCCCGAAACTCAATTTGATTTTTGGAAAGAATTATGTGTAAAACATCAATTTCAGCTAAAACATCAATTGGTTCAAGGCGGTGATGCGCGTTTTTTTTCTGTAAAAAATGCTTTGAACACAATCAAAGAAGAAAGTCTGATTGCAGTTCACGATGGTGTAAGACCTTTGATTGATAAAGAAAGTATTAAACGCTGTTTTGATGAAGCTGAGCATTCAGGGGCTGCAATTCCGGTCATCGATTTAGTGGACAGCATACGGAAAATATCGGATAATAAAAGTCAAGCGGTAAACAGAAGCGAATACAAGCTTGTTCAAACTCCGCAAGTTTTCAAGTCCGAAATCATTCTGAAAAGCTATGAAAAAGACTTCAGCGAAGCATTCACAGACGATGCTTCGGTGGTGGAAGCAAGCGGATTTACCGTAAATTTAGTGGAAGGCGCTCGTGAAAATATCAAAATCACAACTGCGCTGGATTTGAAAATGGCTGAAGCATTTTTAATTTAATTCTTAAAAACATGCCCAATTCAATACAACGAATAAATTGGCTCGACAGCCTGCGTGCATTGGCGATTATTGCGGTGATAATCATTCACGTAGCATCGCCGGCGGTCAATATGGCTTATGGCAAAAATATGTTTGACTGGTGGGTCGGCAATGTTTTCAACAGTGCCACGCGATTTGCCGTTCCGCTATTTCTGATGATTAGTGGCGCGGTTTTGTTTAGTAATGAATACAAAATCGGCACTTTTTTCAAAAAACGTTTTTTTCGCGTGTTGCTTCCGCTGCTGTTTTGGATGCTCGCATATTGGGTTTTCCGCTATTTTACCTTGCCCGGAAATCCACCAACCGGATTTTCTAACATCACAAATTGGGGAATCAAGCTATTCTTAAATGAAGGTATTTCCAAGCATTTGTGGTTCGTTTACATGATGCTGTTTTTATACATTCTCACTCCTTTTGTCGGGGCTTTTGTGAGAAAATTAAAGCCCACAATGATTGTTTTTCTGCTCGCGGCTTGGGTTTTAGTTTGCAGCATCAGCAAGGATTTCGCAGTAAACATGTACAGTTGGTCGGGAAATCTTTTCCCAAAATTCATCAACTATTTCACATATCTTGGTTACATGGTGCTGGGATATTATTTGTACAAGATTTTTTATGTGTCGAGAAATATCCGGCTTTCCGCATGGATTCTGTACATCATCACCATTTTAATTGCCGCCGGAATGACTTTTTATTCAAGCCAAACCAAAGGCAAACTCGACCTTTCCATTTACAATTACCTGAGTTTGAATACCATCATTCAATCTTTTGCCATTTTTGTGGCCTTAAAAGATACGTCGCTCAAGCAAAATATATTGGTAAAAGTTCGGGATTGGACAAGCGATTACAGTTTTGGGATTTATCTGGTGCATATTATTGTCATCGGGATTTTCTTTAGAAATGGTATTTTCTGGACAATGGCAAATCCGCTTATTTCCATTCCTGTGGTGGTAATTCTCACATTTATAACTTCCTTTTTGATCATTTTTATTTTAAGAAAAATTCCGTTGGGAAAATACATTTCGGGTTAGTGGATAATGAATTTTTCGAACCATGACATAAAATTCTTGCCCGGCGTAGGGCCTCGAAAAGCCGAACTTTTCAATAAAGAGTTGGGCATTTTTTCGGTAGACGATCTGCTGCGGCACTACCCATTCCGATATGTGGACAGAACGCGGTTCTACAAAATCCGAGAACTGAACGCCGACATGCAATTCGTGCAAATCAAAGGTCAATTTATTCGTTTTGAGAAAATTGGCAGCGGACGCACGCAGCGACTTTCGGCGGTTTTTACGGATGGTGAAGGATACATCGAATTGGTTTGGTTCAAAGGCATCCGATTTATTGAAGGAAAATACAAATCCACTATCAACTATGTAATTTCCGGAAAACCGAGCATTTTTAACGGGAAATTGAATTTTGTTCATCCTGATATTGAAACACTTTCCGAACTTCCTCCGGCAAATGAAATGAGTTTTCAGCCGTACTACAACACGACTGAAAAGATGAAAAACAGTTTTTTGAATTCCAAAGCGATTCAAAAAATCATGTATCCGATTGTAAAAAAACTGGAATCCGGCGTTCCCGAAACTTTACCAGCTTATGTTTTGGAAAAATTCAAGTTGATGAATTTAACCAATTCACTGATAAACATTCATTTCCCGAAAGACAATCAATCGCTCATCCAAGCTAATCAACGACTAAAATTTGAAGAACTTTTCTACATTCAGCTTGAAATTTTGCGACAGCGAAAATGGCGTGAGCAAAAATTCAATGGCTTTGTTTTCTCTAAAGTTGGTGATTTTTTCAATACTTTTTACAGTCATCATCTGCCTTTTGAATTGACGGGAGCGCAGAAAAAAGTCATCAAAGAAATTCGAAGCGATATGGCTTCCGGTAAACAAATGAACCGTTTGCTACAAGGTGATGTAGGAAGTGGCAAGACGATGGTGGCGTTACTTACCATGCTGATTGCACTCGATAATGGTTTCCAAGCCTGCCTGATGGCACCAACGGAGATTTTGGCTACTCAGCATTTTGCAACTATCAGCGAACAATTGGCTGATATGAACGTGAAAGTTTCATTACTCACCGGCTCGACTAAAAAGAAAGAACGCGAACAAATTCACTCGCAACTTTTTAGCGGCGAAATGCAAATAATCATAGGCACGCATGCGCTGATTGAAGATACCGTGCAGTTCAGAAACCTAGGATTTGTGATTATTGACGAGCAGCATCGCTTTGGTGTGGCGCAGCGTTCCAAACTTTGGGGGAAAAACACACAGCCGCCGCATATCCTTGTAATGACCGCCACGCCCATTCCGCGCACGCTGGCGATGACTATTTATGGCGATTTGAGCGTTTCGGTCATCGACGAACTTCCGCCCGGACGAAAACCCATTCAAACTTTTCATTATTTTGAAAATAAACGAAACGCGCTCTTGGGATTTTTGAGAAAACAAATAGACAGCGGGAGGCAAGTTTACGTGGTTTATCCGCTGATTCAAGAGTCGGAAAAATTGGATTTTCGTCATTTGGAAGAAGGTTTTGAATTTATGAAAGAAGTTTTTCCAAATTACAAAATCAGCATGGTTCATGGCAAAATGAAATCCGCCGAAAAGGAAGAACACATGCAGCGATTTGTATCGGGTGAAACGCAGATAATGGTGGCTACTACGGTGATAGAAGTTGGTGTAAATGTCCCGAATGCTTCGGTGATGGTAATTGAAAGTGCTGAGCGATTCGGACTTTCGCAGTTGCATCAACTACGCGGACGTGTAGGGCGTGGTGCCGATCAGTCATATTGCATTTTGCTTACCAAATTTGAAATTTCTACCGATACTCGCAAGCGAATGCAAATAATGACCGGAACAAACGACGGTTTTGAGATTTCAGAAGCCGACCTGCAGCTGCGCGGACCGGGCGATATTGAAGGCACACAACAAAGTGGTTTGCCATTTCAACTTAAAATTGCCGATATTGCCAAAGATGGAAAAATGCTTGAATTAGCACGAAATACAGTTTGGGACATTCTGGAAGAAGACCCGAATTTAAGTCTGGATAAAAACAAAATTTTGGTCAATCAACTTAAAAAAATGAAACTCGGCACTCTAAACTGGAGTGCTATCAGCTGATTTTAAGCAAATTTTTATTCAAAATTATAAATTTCAATAATTTACAATTGTCAGTCCTCTAAGAAATACTATATTTGCAGTTAAAGCAAAAATTCAACCTTTTCTAAAAAATCTACACATGAAGAAAATCTTATTTTTAGCGGCATTCTTTACGCTAAGTTTATCACTTTTAGCCCAAAAAGAGCCCAAACCTCCCATGATGGGTTTTTCTACCTGGAATTCTTTCCACGCATTAATCGACGAAGATCTTATTAAAGCTCAAGCAGACGCACTCGTATCCACCGGACTTCGGGATGCGGGTTATCTTTATTTAAATATCGACGATGGATATTTTGATGGTCGCGATGCAGAAGGAAATATTCGTGTGAAAGCTGATAAATTTCCAAGTGGAATGAAAGCTTTGGCGGATTATGTGCATAGTAAAGGTCTGAAATTCGGTTTATATGGTGATGCCGGACCAAATACATGTGCTTCTATTTGGGAAAATCCAAAAGAAACGGGCGGAATAGGCGTAGGATTTTACAACAATGAAGAGCGCGATATGGAACTCTATTTCAACACGTGGGGCGCCGATTATGTAAAAGTGGATTACTGTGGTGCATCTCAACAATCCCTAAAATTAGATGAAGAAACGCATTACACGAGAATAAAAAATGCCATTGACAAAACCGGTGTAACTGATTACATTTACAATGTTTGCAGATGGACTTACCCCGGAACTTGGGTTACTAAAATTGCAGATTCTTGGAGAATTTCGGGTGATATTCGTCCAAATTTTGGAAGTATGACCGGAATTTTGGATTTGAATACATTCTTAGCTCCTTTCATGAGCCCGGGACATTACAACGACATGGATATGCTCGAAATTGGAAATGGCATGACCTACAACGAAGATATTGCTCAAATGAGCCTTTGGAGCGTGTTGACTTCTCCGCTTGTTCAAGGTGTCGATTTGCGGAAAATCTCAGCACAAACCCTGAAAATTGTTACAAACAGTGAAGCAATTGCCGTAAATCAGGACATGACTGAACAAGGACATTTGATTACTGATTTTAAAAATCCACTTCAGATTTGGTCTAAAAAACTGAAAGGTAAACAAAGTGGCGAACGTGCGGTTGTGCTATTTAACCGAACCGCTTCTGCGGCTATTATTACGTTGAAATTTACCGATGTTGATTTAAGTTCCGAAGTTAGTATCCGTGATATTTGGGCAGCCAAAGATTTGGGAAATTTTAGTGGATCTTACACCGCCAGAGTGCCTTCGCACGGTGCTGTAATGCTAATTGTAAAGGGCGAAAATGTGCATCCGACAACATTTGAAGCAGAATTCGCTTACTTGCATAATTTTAATCATTTGAAAAACACAAATGTAATTCCGAATCAAGCTCGAGCTACTGAAATTGAAGGAGCGTCAAAACGTGCCGGAGTAACTTACATTGGTGGAAATGCAGATAATTACATCGAATTCAGAGATATTTATGTGGATGAAGCCGGAACTTATCCGCTTACAATTTCTTATCTAAGCGGCGAAAATCGTACCGCAAAAATGACAGTAAACGGAACGGAAGTTCCAACCGAAATTTTCAATTCAGGAAGCGGAAGAACAGTTGCAACTCAGTCACTTTACATCAATTTGAATGCTGGAAATAACGTTATTAGATTTGAAAACAGCACAGCATTTGCTCCGGACATGGACAAAATTTTCATAGGAAAAAAAAACGGTTTGCTGCCTGCTACAAAAGTAAGTTTAGAAGCGGAAGAAGCAACATTAAGCGCTGATTTACAGATAACTACGAACAACAATGCATCAAACAGCAAAATTGTAACAGGTTTAGGAAACACAACAAATTCTGCAATAAATTTTCCTCCGGTGATGCTAATTAACAAAGCCGGAGTTTATCCAATTGAGATAACTTATTTTTCAGCTGAATAAAAAAATCTAAGTCTTGAAATAAACGGCAAAACTTACGAACTTATTGGTTTACAATCTATTTCAAACGAGATTAGCAACTTTATTACCGTTCTGGTAGAATTAAAGCAAGGTGAAAATCTCATCACTTTGAAAAGCGAAAATCCGGCTCCGGATATTGACAAAATTTATCTGGACATGTCCAGAGCGTACACGAACCTTGTAACTTTGGAAGCTGAAGATGCGACTTTGATAAAAAACGCTCAAGATCAACCGAGGGTGATGAACACAACTGGAGCTTCTGGCGGAAAAACCGTAGGATGGCTGGGTCAATCAACAACTTACAAAATGGTTTACAATAATGTTTCAGTTCAAAAAGCTGGAAATTACAAAGTAAGTTTGTGGTACTATACGGGTGAAAACCGAAGCGTAACAGTCAAAATAAATGGGACAAATTATCAATTGAATAATCTAAATTCCGGTGCTTGGAACAAATCTGCTCCTGCCATCATTCAAAGCGCACCGCTGAAAATGACCGGAAACACGATTGAAGTGTATAACGCTACCGGTTGGGCGCCGGACATTGATTTCCTGGAACTTGATGGAAGCGCGTTGTTACTTAACGATGTTATTGCTACAAGTACTGAAACTATCAGTGCCAACAATTTAAATTTACATCCAAATCCGACAGATGGAATTTTATTTCTGAACTTAAACCAGAATGAAAATCTGACACTTTTTAGTTTAATCGGAGAAACGCTAAAAACCTGGAAATTAAACGAAGGAAATAATAATATTTCAATATCTGAGTTTAAAGAAGGAGTTTACTTTCTAAAAACTGAGAATGAACTAGTTAAAATCTTAAAAAAGTAAATTATTTTCACAAAAACAGTTAAAAAGAAAGCATTGTAAGTATTAAATTCTTACTTTTGCGTCATTGTTTTGAAAAACGAAATTTACAATCTTTTTTTCAAAAATGGAAAAAACGCTCGTTATCCTAAAACCCTCCGCGCTTCAACGTGCATTAGTTGGCGAAGTGATTAAACGCTTCGAGCAAAAGGGTCTCCAACTCACTGGGATAAAAATGATGCAATTAGATGATAAAATCTTAAACGAGCATTACGCTCACCTCGCAGAACGCTCTTTCTTCCAACGCATTAAAGACTCGATGATGATAACTCCGGTGATAGTGACTTGCTGGGAAGGACTTGATGCTGTTCAGATTGTAAGAAATATGACCGGTTCTACAAATGGCAGAAATGCAGCTCCGGGCACAATCAGAGGAGATTTTAGTAGTAGTGTGCAAGAGAATATCGTTCACACTTCCGATTCGGTGGAAAATGCAGAAGCCGAATTAGCCAGATTTTTCAAAGAGGGTGAAATCTTTGATTTCAACCAATTATTAATTCCTTACTTATACGCTAACGACGAAATTTAAATAATAATGAAGTTTAAACTCTTAATTCTTACTTCGATAGTAGGCCTATTAGCTCTAAACAACATTAACGCTCAAGTTAAAGTTATGGCTGCTCCTGGAAACATGAAAATAGCAGCTAAAAAAGCCTTCTCGGCGCATAACATTCCTACCGCAGATACAACTAACATCTACAACGAACTTCTGAATGACGAGTCGGATGACTTGATGGAAAACCACCCTGCAGGTGACTTGTACAATGATATTTGGAATTGCGAACGTATTAATCCTTACAAAGTTCCAATTAGCAGTTTACCGGATTCAGCCGTAATCGACTTATCTGACTTTGTAATGCCGGTTAATGTTGGTAGAGTTTCATCAAAATTCGGTCCACGCCGTTATCGTTATCATTACGGTATCGACATTGCGCTTCCTTCTGGAAATAAAGTGGTTTCTTCTTTCAAAGGAAAAGTAAGAATCATTGGCAATGAGCCGGGCGGATATGGAAAATACGTAGTTGTAAGACATGACAATGGATTAGAAACTGTATATGCTCACTTAAGTGCAATTACTTGTAAACTGAATGACATAGTAGATGCCGGTCAACAATTAGGTTTAAGTGGAAACACAGGACGTTCTACCGGACCGCACCTTCACTTTGAAACGCGCTATATCGGTAACGCATTTAATCCTGCAACAATTATCAATTTTGATAGTCACAGAGTATATGCAAGCAACTATACGCTTACAAAACGTAAAAACTTCGGTTATCAACAGCACAAAGCTAAATCCGTACAATTGGCGAAATACTACAAAGTTCGCAAAGGAGATAATCTTTCTCGCATTGCTTCCCGCAACGGAACTTCAGTTTCAACGCTAAGAAGACTGAACGGACTTAAATCAAAAAGCACCATCAGACCAGGACAAAGACTTAGAATTAGATAAAATCTAAAATCATATAATTAGAAAATCCACTTGAGAATTCAAGTGGATTTTTTGTTTATCCCAGGTAAAAATTATCAACTTATGATAGAAAAGTATTTTCAACATTAGTTCTAAGCAAATAATCTATGTTTCATTACTGCTTTAAACATATTTATTTTTGACATAAAGTGCTTTTTGCTACTCTTTATATACATTTCAGCAAAAAGAAAAGCCTGCTAAATTTTCATTTAGCAAGCTTTCAAAAACAAATCTATGATATATATTTGGACTAAATTTCAACCAACTTATATTTTGGAACCAATGATTTCATAATCACCCAACCAACCAAATAAGCCACAGCACAGATACAGAAAATAATAAAATAACCAGCTTCAATTCCGTTAAAACCAAATAGTTTCATATTTGTGTTTTGGCTAAAATCAAACAATGCTCCGGATCCTTTATTAATTAAGAATGAACCTACTCCACCTGCCATTCCACCAATTCCTGTGATGGTAGCAACTGCATATTTCGGGAACATATCGCCAATAGTTGAGAAAATATTTGCCGACCAAGCTTGGTGCGCTGCTCCTGCAATACCGATAATTACTACCGGAATCCACACCGAAATATGTCCGAGAGGCTGAGCTAAAAGTGCCAATAATGGGAAAAATGCAAATATCAACATCGCACGCATACGCCCCATATATGGGTTCATTTGCTTTTTCTCTACAAAGAAAGTTGGCAACCATCCACCTACGATTGATAGCATAGTAATTAGGTAAAGCACAAAAATATGAGGAGCACTTTCAGTTGCAGAAAGTCCGTAAACCGATTTCAGGTACGCCGGTGCCCAGAAAAGATAGAACCACCAAACGCCGTCAGTCATAAACTTTCCAATTGCAAATGCCCAAGTTTGTTTAAAGCGAAATGCCTGAGCGAAGGAAATGGATTTTTTAGGGATATTTGCCGTAGTTGTAGCTTCCGTAACATTTTCGACAAAATCGTCTTGCTGAATATAATCAAGCTCTACAGCATTGACTTTAGGGTGAACTTCCGGTTTGTGATAAACGAAAATCCAAAATCCCATCCAAACAAATCCTAAAGCTCCAATTACAATAAATGCCATTTCCCAACCCCAGGCTTTGGCAATAAAAGGAATGGAAACCGGAGCCAGTAACGCACCAATCTGCGCGCCGGAATTAAAAATACTGGTTGCAAATGCTCGGTCTTTTTTCGGAAAAAACTCCGCAGTAGCTTTAATTGCTGCAGGGAAGTTTCCGGCTTCACCCACAGCCAATACAAATCGGGCAAAAATAAAGAGTGATACACTGATTGTTACAATTTTTGAAACATCACTGACGGCTGCAATAGAATTTCGGGCGCCTTCAAAACTCATTCCCCAATCTCCGGCAACAATACCTGAAGTAGCAATTCCACAAAATGCATGAATTACCGCTCCAAGTGACCAAATGCCAATTGCCCAAAGAAATCCTTTCTTGGTATCCATCCAGTCGATGAATTTTCCTGCGAAAAGCATGGAAACGGCATAAAATATTGAAAACAACCCGGTTATTGTTCCGTAATCGTTATTTGTCCAATGAAATTCGGGCGCGATGAAATCTGCCCAAGTAAGTGACAATACCTGTCGATCGAGATAATTTATCGTTGTTGCAAAAAACAACATCGACACAATCGTCCAGCGGTAATTGGTCATTTTTTTTGTTTGTTGTTGTACTTCAGTCATGATTTAAAGTGTTAATGAAAATTGGATATGTTGAACTGAGAATTTAGCTGTGTTTTTTTAATTATTTCAATGCTTTTTCGGCAAAGCGTTGTAATTTCTTCCCAGTTTTTATTTTTTATAGCTTCTTTTGGAAAAAGATTTGACCCGATACCTACGCACATAACACCTGCTTTGAACCAATCGGATAAACTTTCTTCAGTAGGTTCTACGCCACCGGTTACCATCACATTTGTCCAAGGCATTGGTGCTTTAATGCTTTTCACAAAAGAAGGTCCTCCGATATTTCCACCCGGAAATAATTTCACCAAATCAGCCCCAAGTTCTTGTGCAAAACCAATTTCAGATGTAGTGGCACAAGCCGGTGAATAAGGAATATTTCTACGATTGCAAATCTTAAAAATCTCGGGATTAAGCAATGGTCCGACTATAAAATTTGCTCCACACTGAATATATAAAGCTACAGTTGCTGAATCGACTATAGAACCAACTCCTAAAACCATTTCCGGACATTCCTTTACGGCAAATTTCACCAGTTCTGAAAAAACTTCGTGAGCAAAATCGCCTCGATTGGTAAATTCGAATACTCTCACACCACCGTTGTAGCAGGCTTTAAGAACTTGTTTCGCTGTTTCAGCATCATGATGATAGAATACCGGAATCAGTCCGGTTTCTTTCATTGCAGTAAGAACTTGTAATTTATTAAATTGCATGATTTTCAGTTTTATCGTTGAACTCTTCCGCTTCCATCGCCTTTCATCAAATTTTCTACTTCTGCTACACTTACGAGATTAAAATCTCCGTAAATCGTATGTTTCAAACATGATGCTGCAACGGCAAAGTCGAGAGCTTTTTGATTATCATTTTCAAATGTCAGCAGTCCATAAATCAAACCTCCCATAAACGAATCACCACCGCCTACTCTATCTACGATATGTGTGATGTCGTAACGTTTTGATTGGAATAACTGACCATCGGAATATAAAACGCCTCCCCAGGTATTGTGGTTTGCATTGATTGAACCACGAAGAGTAATTATTACCTTTTTTGCTCTCGGAAATTTCTGCATCATTTGCGTACAAACGCTTTCAAATTCCGCAGCATTCACTTCGCCCTCTGTAGCTGTCACATCAAATCCTTCGGGCTTTATTCCAAAGACTTTTTCTGCATCTTCTTCATTTCCTAATATCACATCGCAACCTTCAACCAATGCAGGCATTATTTCTGAAGCTGATTTACCATATTTCCAAAGATTTTTACGGAAATTCAAATCAGTAGAAACCGTAATTCCCATTTCATTAGCAGTTTTGATAGCTTCCAAACAAGCATCCGCAGCTCCTTGCGAAAGTGCCGGAGTAATTCCCGTCCAGTGAAACCAATCAGCATCTTTTAGCACAGTTCTCCAGTCAATCATTCCGGCTTTTATATCAGCAATAGATGAATTAGCCCGATCATAAACAACTTTAGATGGCCGAGCAACTGCTCCAGTTTCTAAAAAATAAGTTCCGACTCTTTCACCTCCACGCACTATATTTTTAGTGCCAACATTGTATTTCCTCAATTCAGAAATACACCATTCAGCAATGTCATTTTCAGGCAAGCGAGTGACAAATTCGGCATTAAAACCATAATTGGCAAGGGAAACAGCTACATTTGCTTCTCCACCTCCAAAAGTGGCATTCAGGCTGTCTGACTGGACAAATCGTTGATATCCAGGCGTTGCAAGCCGAAGCATTATTTCTCCAAAACTAACTATTTTCTTCATGAGTTTTAGGGTTGTTTACCGATATAAGCTAAAATTCCACCATCAACATACAGAATATGTCCGTTTACAAAATTGGAAGCTTCTGATGCCAAGAAAACGGCAGGACCTTCCAAATCTTCCGGTTTTCCCCAGCGAGCTGCCGGAGTTTTAGAAATTATAAATGCATCAAACGGATGGCGCGAACCATCTGCTTGTTTTTCTCTTAATGGCGCAGTTTGTGGTGTTTCAATGTATCCTGGTCCAATTGCATTACATTGAATATTATGTCCACCGTATTCAGAACATATATTTTTCGTCAGCATTTTCAAGCCGCCTTTAGCTGCAGCATAAGCCGACACTGTTTCTCGACCTAATTCGCTCATCATGGAGCATATATTGATTATTTTTCCATGTCCTTTCGAAATCATTGAAGGAATGACTGCTTTTGATACTATAAAAGGGCCAATTAAATCAATATCGACAACTAGCCTAAAATCTCCCACACTCATCTCATGCATTGGAATTCGCTTAATAATGCCGGCGTTATTGATTAAAATGTCAATAATTCCAATTTCTTCTTCAATCCTACTAACCATCTCACGAACAGCGACTTCATCAGTCACATCACATACAAATCCATAAGCTTTTATGCCATCAGACTTAAAACTCTCCAATCCTTTGCGGATGTTATCTTCATTTCTGCCGTTGAAAGCAATAGTTGCTCCGGCATAAGCAAGCGCTTTAGCCATGGCATATCCTATTCCGTAGGATCCGCCGGTGACTAAAGCTACTTTACCATCTAATCTAAAATTAACCATAACTATCTAATCTTTTTATCGTATTTCAGGAATTTTAGAGAAATCCTGATCTCCATAATCTAAATTTTCTCCCGCCATTCCCCATATAAATGTGTAATTGGATGTGCCAGCTGCAGAGTGAATAGACCATTCGGGCGAAAGCACCGCTTGATCATTTTGCATCCAGATATGACGAGTTTCTTTTATTTCACCCATAAAATGACAGACAGACTGATCTGAAGGAACTTCAAAATAGAAATAGGCTTCCATTCTTCTTGAGTGAACATGAGGAGGCATTGTATTCCACACACTTCCGGGCGCGAGTTCAGTCATTCCCATCTGCAATTGGCAAGTTGGAAGCACCTGATTTACAATCATTTTATTTATATTTCGATGATTGGAAGTTTCCAGTGAGCCAAGTTCTACTACTTCTGCATTAGCTTTAGTGACTTTTCTGTCTGGATAATTTCTATGTGCAGTTGCCGAGTTAAAATAGAACTTTGCAGGGTTATTTTTATCCTTACTTTCAAAATAAACTTCGCGATTTCCTGAGCCCAAATACAATGCTTCTTTGTAATCTAATTCAAAGACATCATCTCCCACGCGAATTATTCCAGGTCCACCCACATTGTAAGTTCCAAATTCCCTGCTAATCAGAAAAACCGGCTGTTTTAGCGGATCAATCGCCTCTAAATGTAGTGCTTCATTTACAGGCATTGCTCCTCCCACTACCATTCTATCGTACATTGAATAAACCATGTTGACCTCATCTGCCGTGAAAAGTTTCTCAATCAAAAAATCACGTCTCAGTCTATCCGTAGTGTAGTGTTTTGCATCTTCGGGATGCGCTGCATAACGCAGTTCATAATTAGTTTTCATAGCTATATGTTTTATTATTTATTTCAGAAATAATGAGTGAAGAAATCCGCTTTTGATAAAAATTGACCAAAAATTGTGCACGTACACAATTTGCTTCTAAAAAAAAACGAAATTTATTTCGCTTAGTTTTAATATCATACATCCAAGACATCGGCAAAAATAATAAAAAATAATCAGAAACAAAATATTTTCTGAATTTATTCATTTTTTATTTTGAAAAAAGAAAAACAAAAAAATCTATTCCTAAATATTATCCTTTCTCACCCGATCCATTTCGCGTTTATCGTCTTTTTCTTTCAGGCTTTGACGCTTATCGTACATTTTTTTACCACGAGCTAAACCGATTTCCAGTTTTGCCAAACCTTTTTCATTGACAAATAATTTGATAGGAACAATCGTATTTCCAGTTTCTTTGGTCGCGCGGAGCAATTTGTTTAGCTCTTTTTTCTGTAAAAGCAATTTTCTATCGCGGCGAGGTTCATGATTATTGTATGTACCAAAAAAATAAGTCGAAATATTCATATTTTTCACCCAAAGCTCATTTTTGATAAACGTACAATAAGTTTCGGTAAGCGATGCTTTTCCATCGCGGATAGATTTTATCTCAGTTCCAAATAGCTGAATACCTGCAACATATCTATCGAGAATTTCATAGTCGAATGTTGCACGTTTATTTTTTATTACTACGTTGGATTTTCTGATCATTGCGGAATATTTTTTACGAAACACAAAAATACACATTATTTCAAAAAAAACATAATTATTAATGCTTTCGATAGAACGAAAAAGCACTGCGAACAAGAAAGAAAACTTTAGTTTTAGAAAATTCGGATTAATTATTTATCAAAAAAATATGTATATTTGTGGGTTATTCATAGAAAGGAATTATAATGGCTAATGAAATTGAAATACACATCGCAGGAATGATTTACAATCAATCCTTAGGTGGTACGTATTCACTTGTATTGAGCGAAACGACGGGATTGAGGCGGCGTTTTTCGGTTTTAATCGGTGAGGCTGAAGCACAGTCCATCGCATTGAAACTAAACAACACGAAGTCGCCAAGACCACTTTCGCATGATTTGATGAACAGCATTGTACGTGAGTTGAACGCAAAATTGACCAAAATCGTCATTTATGAAATGGTGAATGACATTTTCTATTCGGAAATTTACCTGATGCAAGGCGACAAACCGGTGATTATAGACGCACGCACGTCTGATGCGGTAGCTTTGGCAGTAAGAAGTAATGCACCAATTTACATTAACTCGGACATCCTGGACATTGTGGGAACAGCTGTAAGTGACGAAGGAACCGAAAAAGCAAAAGCTCCGGAGAAAAAGCAATTTGACCTCGAAAATATCAATCGGGAAAACGTAAAAACCATCAGCAAGCAAAAACTCGAAGACTTGCTTGAAGATGCCATTGAGGAGGAAAATTACGAAATAGCGGCGATGATACGTGATGAGTTGAGCAACAGAAGTTAACTGAAATTTCAAAAAACAAATTTATACCATAAAAAACTCAATTAATCCAACATGAAACTACGATTAATCATTATGAACTTTCTCCAGTTTGCCGTCTGGGGAGCTTACCTTACATCCATGTCTCGCTACCTGGGACCAGCCGGAATGGGTGGGCATATTGGCCTTTTTTACTCCGTGCAAGGAATTGTTTCGATACTTTTTCCGGCATTAATAGGAATTGTTGCAGACCGCTGGGTTCCGGCTCAAAAAATGCTTGGACTATGTCATTTACTTGCTGCCATATTTATGCTTACAGCCGGAATTTATGCCCTCAACGCAGGTGAAAATGTCACATTCGGCTTATTCTTTACTTTTTATACGTTAAGTGTTGCATTTTATATGCCAACTTTGGCATTATCAAACTCAGTAGCTTACAGCCTGTTAGAGCAAAACGGTTACGATACAATCAAGGATTTTCCACCAATTCGCGTTTTTGGTACCATCGGATTTATTTTCTCCATGTGGACGGTAGATTTGCTTGGTTTCCAAACGACATCAATGCAATTTGTGATGAGTGCAATTATTGGACTTGTTTTGGCAATTTACTCATTTACACTTCCAGCTATTCCGGTCAACAAGAACGTTGATAAGAAATCACTTGCAGAATCACTTGGATTAAATGCTTTCAAGCTTTTCAAGCAAAAGAAAATGGCGATCTTCTTTATTTTTTCAATAATGCTTGGCGTGTCACTACAAATTACAAATGGCTTTGCAAATCCGTTTATCGCAAGTTTTGAAGCAGTTAAAGAATATGCAGATACATTTGCAGTTCAGCATTCAAATATATTGATTTCACTATCACAAATTTCTGAAACAGTTTGTATTTTGCTTATTCCTTTCTTTTTAAGACGTTTCGGAATAAAAACTGTGATGTTAATCGCGATGTTTGCCTGGGTGCTTCGTTTTGCATTTTTCGGAATGGGAAATCCGGGTGGCGGAGTATGGTTATTAGCACTTTCAATGCTAGTTTACGGTGTTGCATTTGACTTTTTCAATATTTCCGGATCGCTTTTTGTGGACAAAGAAACCGACTCAAAAATCCGTTCAAGTGCTCAAGGATTATTTTTCCTTATGACAAATGGCATTGGAGCAACAATCGGTACACTTGCAGCTCAGGCAGTAGTAAATCGCTATAGTCAATGGACAGACGTTGTAACCGCATCAGGGACCAAATCTCTATTAATAGGTGACTGGAGCACAATCTGGTATATTTTCGCCGGATACGCTTTATTAGTTGCTATTTTGTTTATGATTTTATTCAAATATAAACACGTGAAAGAGGATGTTCACAATGTGAAACACTGATTTGAGAAAATAGAGGCAATAAAAAAGGCGACTGAATGTCGCCTTTTTTTATTCTAAAACGGTACTTCTCCGTTTTCACTTGCTGGCAAAGGTGCGTTTTGTAGAAAAGTTGCTTCATCTTGAGGTGCCAGATCAATATTTGTGTTCATTCTGGAAGAATGATATTCATAAGACGAATCTGTACTTATAATAGATTGAGAATAATTCATAAATCTTGCATACGTATTTTTGAAATGCAGCTTTACATCACCCACGGCTCCATTTCTATGCTTTGCAATGATAATTTCCGCCACTCCTACAAGTGAATTTCCTTCACCATCTACGTTAATTCCGTAATATTCCGGACGGTGTATAAAGCAAACCATATCAGCATCCTGCTCAATAGCACCGGATTCACGCAAGTCTGAAAGTTGCGGTCTTTTTCCTTCAATTCCTGTTCGACCTTCCACTCCACGATTTAGCTGTGAAAGCGCAATCACCGGAATATCAAGCTCTTTCGCCAATCCTTTTAGTGAACGCGAAATCATACTTACCTCCTGTTCACGACTACCAAAAGATAATCCTCCGGCATTCATCAACTGCAAATAGTCAATAATAATACATTGAATATTATGTTCTTTGACCAATTTCCTGGCCTTACTTCTCAGTTCGGTGACAGACAAACTAGGTGTATCATCCACAAAAATCGGTGCATCGTAAAGCGCAGTCACGTCTTTGTCGAATCTCTCCCACTCTGCCGAAGTAAGCTGACCATTTTTGATTTTCTCACCATCCAAACTACACACATTCATCAGTAAACGGTTTACCAACTGCACATTAGCCATCTCAAGTGAAAAAACTGCAATCGGCGCATTGTGATCTACGGCCATATTTTTGGCCATTGAAAGCACGAATGCCGTTTTTCCCATTGCCGGACGCGCTGCAATAATCACAAGGTCGGAGCGTTGCCAGCCGGAAGTAATTTTATCCAAATCATCGAATCCCGACGGAAGTCCACTGGAACCTTGTTTT
>CAZCIU010000038.1:0-2432 GCA_964498765.1 uncultured Paludibacter sp.
TTTCATATTCTTTACTTACTTTTGAAGATTAAAATTGAAACTATATGTTAATAGCTGATTTATTAAAACAAGAATTTCGCAAAGGATTTCGTTCGCAGGCGTTTTACCGCGGGCTTGCCGTGAAGATTTTGATGGGTTTTATGACCCTTTATTTTGTGGTAATCTTCGTAATGCTCGGATTTGTCCTCGGCGACGCCCTTAACGAAGCACACGACACTTACAATCCGCTCGAACTTATCAACGGAGCATCGCTTTACATCATCCTTGGCGCACTGCTAATGCGGTTTATGATGCAGTCGCTTCAAACCATCAATCTGCAAACCTACCAGACTTTGCCGATAAAACGCTCTACGCTGGTCAATTTTATTTTGCTGAAACCGATCTTCGGGATGGCAAATTATATGACTTTGCTGATTATTATTCCGTTTGCAATCAGGAGCGTATCCACGTGGGAGACGGGACTTGTGGCGTTGCAGTTCGTTATCAACTGCATCCTGATTATATGGGCTGACATCTGGATTGCGTCTTTACTAAAAAGGAGATTTGGTCACAATCTGAAAGCTATGATTGTCATTATTGTAATTGCAATTGCGCTGGCCGCGTTGGAATATTTCAAGGTATTTTCGCTGTTTGGTTTATCAATGAAGATTTTTAATTTTCTGACAATCAAACCTTTTGGCTGGCTGATAACACTTACGTTTGCCGGAATGGCTTACGGACTGAACAGGTGGTTTTTCAGCAAAAATTACTATCCCGAAAAATTCAACGAAAAGCTTAACCACAATGAAAATAAAGTAGTTGGCGGACTTTCATTCTTGGAAAAATACGGCACCATCGGCGAGCTTATCCAGCTTCAAATTCGACTGATATTCAGACATAAACGCACAAAATCACTGATGATAATGAGCGCGTTTTTTATGCTCTACGGTTTGCTGTTCTACACAAGCGATATGTACAACGAAAGTGTTACTTGGTTGGTTTTCTGCGGATTAGTACTTACCGGAATGGCGTCAATAACGTATGGTCAATGGGTAATCAGCTGGGAAAGCAACTATTTTGATGCCATTTTGACCAAAAATATCTCGGCAGAAAACTACATCAAAGCCAATTATTACCTGCTGATAGCTTTCAATGTGCTGTCGTTTTTGATTTCCCTGCTTTATTTTTTAATGGGAACGAAATTTCTCTTTTTGCATATCGCTATGTTTTTATTTAATACCGGCGTGAATGTGTTTATTCTGGTATTTTTCGCATCGTTCAATACAAAACGGATTGACTTGATGGCGAAAAGCTCATTCAATTACCAAGGCACTACCTACAAAAGTTTCCTGATCATTCTGCCTTTAATGGCGTTTCCGGTACTTCTGGCGGCAGTTTTGAGTATTTTTCTATCGTTTAATTATGTAATGCTGATAATTGGCTCAATTGGTTTGCTGGGAATGCTACTCCTGCCATATCAGATAAAACTTAGCATCAAACAATTCAAAAACCGAAAATACGCGATGGCGGAAGGATTTCGAGAAAAAGAGTAACTCCGAGCAGGAAGATGGAAGCTCGAAGAATGAAGATTTTCAATGCTTCGAACTTTCAACGATTTAACCAATTAACCATTTAACAACTTAACCAACTTCAAGCTTCGTGCTTCTGACTTCAAACTTTAAGAAAATGATACAACTTACAAATCTTTCAAAAAAATACAACGATAATCTTGTTTTAGACATTGATACGCTGACCATCCAAACGGGCGAAAGCTTCGGTTTGGTGGGAAATAACGGTGCGGGAAAAACCACAATGTTCCGTTTAATTCTGGACTTAATCGAGCCAAATTCGGGCGAAGTGCTTATAGATAATCAGCCGGTTGCTCGTCGCGATGAGTGGAAATCTTTTGTCGGCTCATTCCTGGACGAAGGTTTCCTGATTGATTACCTGACGCCGGATGAATATTTCGCTTTCGTGGGGAAACTTTACGGAAAATCCGAAGGCGACATTGCCGCTTTTGTAGAAAAAATGGCCGACTTTTTCAACGGCGAAGTAGCCGGAAATAAAAAGCTAATTCGGGAACTTTCCAAAGGAAACCAGAAGAAAGCAGGCATCGCTGCGGCCTTGCTTTGCGACCCGAAAATCCTAATTCTCGACGAACCATTTACAGCTCTCGATCCATCGTCACAAATCCGCCTAAAACGTTTGCTCAACGAGCTTCAAGAAACTCAAAATATGACGATGCTGATTTCCAGCCACGACCTGAACCACGTTACCGAAGTGTGTAAACGCACCGTAGTGCTGGAAAAAGGAAAAGTTGTTCGTGATATTGCTACCAGCGAAGACACACTGAAAGAGTTGGAAAGTTATTTTGCGGTGTAGACTTTGCCCTTTGGGCGTTATCTGGCTTCGCCGTTATTTGGCTACGCTGTTATTTAGCTACGCTGTTATTT
>CAZCIU010000038.1:2532-12782 GCA_964498765.1 uncultured Paludibacter sp.
GCTACGCTGTTATTTAGCTACGCTGTTATTTATTGTTATTTGGCTACGCCGTTATTTTGATTTAGTAGATTTACTTCGTGATTCGGACTTCTATTTTCCAACTTCTAAAAAATTTCTCAAAGCCATAAAATAATATTACCTTTGTAGCCCAATTTATGGAACAAAATTTTAAAACACTATACTAATGCAATTAGAAACATTCTCAAAACTTCCGTACAAAGTGGCTGATATTAATCAGGCTGATTTTGGAAGAAAAGAAATAGAACTTGCCGAAAAAGAAATGCCGGGTTTGATGGCGCTTCGTGCTAAATACGGCGAAACAAAACCGCTGAAAGGTGCTCGCATTATGGGTTCGCTTCACATGACTATTCAGACTGCCGTATTGATTGAAACGCTGGTGGAATTGGGTGCAGAAGTGCGTTGGGCAAGTTGTAATATTTACTCTACGCAAGACCACGCTGCTGCTGCTATCGCTGCTGCCGGAGTTCCTGTTTTTGCGTGGAAAGGCGAAACGCTGGAAGAGTACTGGTGGTGTACACTTCAGGCATTGACATTCGAAGGAAATAAAGGTCCAACCGTGATTGTGGATGATGGCGGCGATGCTACTATGATGATTCACGTAGGTGTGAAAGCAGAAAAAGACGTTTCTGTATTGGATAAAAAAGCGGAAGGCGAGGACGAGCAGGAACTTTACAAAATTCTGAAAACCGTTTTGAAAGAAGATGCTACAATCTGGAGCCGCATGGCACCGGAAATTCGTGGCGTGTCTGAAGAAACAACTACGGGCGTTCATCGTTTGTATCAGATGATGGAAGAGGGCGAATTGTTGTTCCCGGCTTTCAACGTAAACGATTCGGTTACAAAATCCAAATTCGATAACTTGTACGGTTGTCGCGAGTCGCTAGCTGACGGAATTAAACGTGCTACTGACTTGATGCTTGCCGGAAAAGTGGTGGTAGTGTGTGGTTACGGTGATGTAGGAAAAGGTTCAGCCAAATCAATGCGTGCTTACGGTGCTCGTGTTTTGGTAACCGAAATCGACCCGATTTGTGCTTTGCAGGCTGCTATGGAAGGTTTTGAAGTGGTAACAGTGGAAGATGCGCTTGCCGAAGGAAATGTATATGTAACTACCACAGGAAACAAAGACATTATCCGCATTGATCACATGGAAAAAATGAAAGATGGCGCAATTGTATGTAACATAGGTCACTTTGACAATGAAATTCAAGTGGATAAATTGAAAAAATATCCGGGAATTGTACATACCAATATCAAACCACAAGTGGATAAATACACTTTCCCAACGGGAAATTCTATCCTTCTGTTGGCTGATGGACGTTTGGTGAATTTAGGTTGTGCTACAGGTCACCCTTCATTTGTGATGAGTAATTCATTTACAAACCAAACTTTGGCACAAATCGAACTTTACACCAAAGATTATCCGGTGGATGTGTATCGCTTACCAAAACATTTGGATGAAGAAGTAGCTCGCTTGCACTTGGATCAATTAGGTGTGAAACTGACCAAACTAACACCTGAACAAGCGGCTTATATTGGTGTAAACCAGGAAGGTCCGTATAAATCTGAGCATTATAGATATTAATTTTCTATCTGCTTTTATCAATATTAAAAAACCACTTACGCTCCCGCGCAAGTGGTTTTTTTGATTTATAAACTATTATGGTTGAGAAAATTAAATCTATTGCATTTGTCCGCCTCCAATTCCGGTTCCGGTTCCCATTCCACCACCGGTATTGTCGCCACCACTTTTCAGGTCATCGTTTTTGATGGTGCGTTTGACCTTTTTGATTTGCTCTTTCATTTCACCGAAGGTGTAACTTACGCTCAATCGCACATTGGGTGCTAAGCGTTTGAAGTTATTTTCATCGCGGAATGTTTCTGTATCTGTGTAGAAGCTAAATTGCATGTATTTTTGTAAAAATGTATTGGCATTCAGTGAAACAGTCAGTTTTTTCTGTAGGAAACTTTTGTTTACACCCAATCCGTAGAAGAAAAATTCGCTGCCGCTTCCTTGAAGTCTGATGTCCATTTTGTACAATCCGGTGTAAAGATTCAGCATAAAATCCTTTGGTAAAGTGATGCCGCTACCCAAATGGCCGCCGTAATTTATTCCACTATTTTCGTTGCCACGTCCGTCTGATAAATGCGAATAGGACGTGCTTCCATTGAAATATGTGTTGATTGCCGGTGTGATTTGCCAGCGGAAATAAGTGGAAACTCCCGTGTTGCGGCTGGCTCCGATATTATTGTAGGTGGTGTAGGTAATGTCGTCTTCCAAGTATGTGTATTGCTCAATTGCATTGTTTGTAAACGAGTGGAATGCACTGGCATTGAAGTTGAATTTTGGTCTGAAAAATCCGTAATTCAAGCTAAATGAATTGCTGATTTCGGTTTCCAGTTTCGGATTTCCCACTTCCACATTTGTAGGCGATGAATTATCTTTAAATGGGTTCAGGTAGCTGATACTTGGTCGTCTTAGTCGCTGTGTAAAGCTTAGCTGAATGTTTGAGAAATTCGTCAACCGATAGTTAAAATTAAACGATGGCACCACATTATTAAATGGCTCAGGTTTGAAATTCAGGTGTGGCTGGTTTTTATACGAAATATTGGAATTGGTATGCTCAAATCGACCACCGATTTTGAAACTGTATTTCATTTGGCGGAAAGTGTAGCTTGCATAAGTTCCCAGCACATCCTGACGATGGAAAAAGTCGTCGTTAACCATACCCGGAATTGGTTCCGATGTGGCAGATCCGGGAGCAAATTGCTCGTAGTGATTGTAGCTTTTATTGTCGCGGATAATGTATTTTGCACCCACTTCCACAATGTGTTTTTTGTTAAATGGTTCGGTGTAATCAATCTGGAATGTATGTTCATTTCCAAATGATTCAGACCAGATTCGCTGTTTGCTTGTCGGAAAATTCACCGCTTCGTAGATTTCAGTTGTATTTTCAGAAACTCGTGGAGACGTGCTTACTTTGTAGGAAATCGTGAAAAGTTTGTCTTTTTTGCTGAACGAACGCTGATAGTCAATTCCTGCTTCGTAACCGCCCCAGCTGAAATCCGAATTTCTGTTTTGCAAGTACGATTGCATAATTTTTTTGCTTGCGTCAAGCATTGTGGATTTGGTTTCACCGTAGCCGCCGTTTTGTCCGCCCCAACCGCTTCCGGAAATGGTAATCAGATTTAGCGTGTCAATTTCGTAGCTCAAACTGATATTTCCACGACCGTAAAAACCATCATTATCCATGGTAGTTTTCTGATTCAGAACGGAATTGTTCAGTTTATTCAGACGAAAATAATCCAATTCCATTCCCGGTTGTTTGAATTGTCCGGCGTTCAAATTGCTGGTAATTCCCCATTTCCCGATTTTTGTAGAGAAATACAAACCACCATTCAGTGCGCCATAAATATCTATACCTGCATTTACAGAACCGTTATACCCGGCCATGGCTTTTTCCATTACAATGTTGATAATGCCATCCACACCTTCCGCTTCGTATTTTGCACCCGGTTCGGTGATCACTTCAATGTTTTTCACCGCGTTGGCCGGCATCGTTTTCAAAACCTGCGATGGATTATTGGCGAAAATATTCGTCGGTTTACCATTCATGTAGATTTTGAAGTTCGATTTGCCTTTCAACTTGATGTTTTCTTCGCCATCCACGGTAACCAGAGGCACTTTCTTCATCATTTCCAGCACGTTGTTGGTTTTTGATTCTGGATCGGAACTAGTGTCGTACACAATTTTGTCCAAATCAACTTTTACCAAAGGTTTGGTTGCCATTACGGTCACTTCAGAGAGCATTTTGTCGTTGGAAGTGACGGCGATATTTCCTAAATCGTTCGTAGATTGGGAATAATCATTCAGCGCGACAAATTTTGTTTTCATCCCAACGGCATCAATTTTCAGAAATTGATTGTTGGCTTCGCCGATTGAAATTTCAAATTTTCCATTGTCGTCGGCTGCTACTCGTTTGATGGGAGTAGGAGAGCTCATATTTACGGCCGAAATAGTGGCAAACGGCACGGTTTCGTTTGAAATACTATCGGTAACTACGCCCGTGAATTTTACAATTTTAGACGATTGTTGAGCTTGCACTTGATTGGCAAAGAGAACTGAGATTGCCAAAATTAGGGTTAAAAATGCTTTTTGCATATTCTTAATTAAGCTTTTGCAGTACTTAGCTGCGATAATTTGTTGTTTATGTTATGGTTGTTTTTTTTGATAATTACATGTCAATTTGACTGCTTTCGTCACGCTCGAAATTCATTTTTCCAATATCAGCATCACGGATGTCAGCAATTGTTGCGTCTTTTATTTTCAGATTCATATTGTCGTATTTTCCGGTAATTCGCATAATGGTGCTTTCAGATTCAATATTTAGTTCATTAATGAAAGTGTGCCAGATATTTATTTCACCGGATTTGCTAGAAATGTTGAGCTTTTTGAGTTCTACATATCCATCACCTTTACTAAAGTGAATTTTACCATTGGCGTTATTTACATTCATTGAATCTGTTTTGATTTTTTCAATATTTACATTTGCTTCATCTTTACAAATAACAGTTTTCAGATTTTTGTTGTAAATCGTCATTGGTTTTTTGTTGAATGCAAATAGCGTGTCCGATTTGATAGTGAAAAAATTGTCATTTATAGAATCAGCGGCAATATCTTTTATTCTAAGCATGGTGCTGTCACTTTGAATGAATGTGACATTTGCTTTGCTCTCTACTACCAAAACTGAGATTTCAGGAATTTCCTTTTCAGAAAATGACATATTCTCGTTTATTTTGCTCTCCACAAATGCATTTTTACTATATACTAAAAATCCGATAGTAATCAGCATAATAAGTGCTGATGTGGTGATTAGAATTATATTACTTTTCTTCATTGGAGTTGTTTTTAATCAGGTTTAACAATTCAGATAAATCGCTTTCTGTCAGTTTGAGCAGTTCCACTTTCCGGCTAAATTCCGGCAAGTCTTCTGCAAAAAATTCTTTTCGCTCGTAGGTGTGAATCAGCTCCACGGCATTGTCTGCCACAAAGTAACCAATTCCTCGCTTATTGACGGCTATGCCTTCATTTTCCAGAATGGCGTAGGTGCGCAGCAGCGTGTTGCGGTTTACTTCGTACATTTCGGCGAGATCTCGCACCGAAGGTATTCGCTCGCCCGGAGGCAATTTCCCTTCCAGTATCTGTCGGCAAATATTATCAGCTATCTGCTGAAATATCCCTTTACTTGCTTTGAAATCTATACTCATAATTCTTTCTCCTTTAGTTTGAAGTAACCGAAAATGGATAATCCTATAATTCCGACCAGACAAATCAAGATTGTAAATAATTCACCGCTTATGAAGCTGGCTTCAGAATTCCAGTTAGTTATGCCGGTATTTCCGTTATCCTTGAAGAATTTGTGTACTATCGTAAAAGTCAATCCGAAATAAACAGCTCCTGCTGCTGAAAGTGAAAGAAATGTTTTTAGAAATCCGTTTTTGGTGAAAAACAATCGGATTGTAAATAAAGCAACATAAATAAACAGCACAATCAAAGTGAAAATTAAAAATGTAGAAGGGTCAAAGTTTTCGAAAAGAAAATTGTAGCTGAAGGGTGTAATTTGTTCAAAATGATTAACGTCACTTGTCAAAGTGAGTATTGCTGCCAAGCGAGCCAAATTTGCCGAAATCCAGTAAATTACTATCACTCCAATACTGCCAACTACAATTCGTGCTAGAAATTCAGTCACGTATTTTTCGAATGTTGATGCCGGAACAGCCAGATAATTTCTTGTATTTACTTTATGATTGAATGGCTTAAAACCGGAACCTATAAATACACCCAAAGCAACCAGATAAAATGTCAGATTTCCCAAGTATTCATTCATTTTGTACGGTCGTATGCTGTCACCTTTCGGCATTCCAAGGAATTGCAGCACAAAGAAAATAACAAATAAAACTGTAACCGTAATCAATAGCGATTTGGCATTGATAAGCGTCAGGCTTTTGATGTAATTGCTGAAACGCTTAATATTAAAAAATTGATTTTTGTTCATAATGTTAAGTGTTACTTGTTGGTTATATAATTGAACAATAATTCCAGATCCATCGGGCTGTCGGAATATTCATCGGATTTGCGGATAACGCGGTAGCCCATCGGACTTTGCTCGTAGTAAAGCAAATCAGCCTCGTCTTTGATGGTCGGCACCACTTCAAAACTCATACTTTCGTTGATTTCATTTACCGACTTTTCGTAAGCAATTTTTCCGTTGTCCATCACGATTACTTTGTCGATAATGGAATCGATGTCTTTTACCTGATGCGTAGAAATTATCACCAATTGTTCGTCGGTAATGGAACTTACCAGAATTTTGCGGAACTGACTTTTAGATGGAATATCCAGCCCGTTGGTTGGCTCATCAAGCAGCAGCAGGCGGCTGTTTGTAGATAACGCAAAAGCGATTAAGAATTTTTTGCGCTGTCCGTGCGAAAGTTTGTTGAGTTGATTTTTTGGATTAAGATCAAATTCCTTTAGGATGTTATTCAGTTTTTCACGGTCAAATCTCGTGTAGAGTGGTGCGATAGCACGCGTGTAGGTCTCGATGGTAACGCCAGGAAACGAAAATTCTTCCGGAACCATGTAGGTGTCGGCCAAAAAATCCGGTTTTCGGTCTATTGGCACCATTCCATTCACATCAATTTCTCCTTTTTTGGGAGCAATAAATCCATTAATCAGATTGAGCAGTGTCGATTTTCCGGCACCGTTTTTTCCCAAAAGTCCAATTATGGAACCTTGTTCGCATGTCAGACTAAGATTGTCAAACAATGCTGTGTTTTTTTGATAATAGAAAGTTAAATTTTTAATTGTAATCATAGCTTAATGGCATAAACGGTTAGTGTACTATGTAACTATGTCACAAAGATACGGACAATTTTTATATCTCCAAATTATTTTGCAAATATTTTTCAAAAAAAATAGCAGTTAATTTTGAGTTAACTGCTATTGTGTTGATAGTGAGAGAGAAAGAGTTGTGCTCGATTTTTATTTTGTTTGGTATTTTCAAATCAAAATATCAAGACAGAGTATGAAGTAAGGTCAAAATTTATTTATCAAAAATTAATTTCCTCCTTCATTTCCTCCTCCGCCACCGCCGGATTTTACGTCGTCGTTGCTAATGCTCCTACGAACTTTCTGGATTTGCTCTTTCATTTCTCCAAATCGATAGCTAACTGAAAGCGAAACGCTTCTGAAAGGATATATACTTTTGCTTTCTGAGCGGAATGTCGGTATCTCGGTAATATTGGTATTTGTGCGGTATTTCTCGAACATCTGCGAACTTCGAAGGCTGATGTTGAGTTTCTTTTTCAGCAATTGTTTGTTCAAACTGGCACCGTAAAAATACCACGCAGAGGATTTTCCTTGCAGCATTATCCACGGTGAACTGTAGCCGCCATTTGCGCTGAAAGTCAAATCCCACGGAAGAGTGTAATTTGCTCCCGAGAATACGCGGAATTGCCATCCGTCGCGTCGCCCGATTTCAGGAATTCCTGTGTCATACACGCTGTAAGATACGCTTCCGTTAATGTTTGCATTCAGTTTTGGGGTAATTTGCCATCGTCCGTATGTGAATAGCGAGTTGTAAATGCTTCTGCCGATATTTTGATAAGTAGAATATTGATAGGTTCTGCCATCGTCGTACTTGCGCAGTTCTGTTGTTTGCTCAATGGAATTGTTGGTGAAACCGGTGCTTAAATTGGTGTTCAGATTGAATTTTGGCGTAAAGTAACTATAACTCAAGCTAAACGAATTGCTGATTTCGGTTTTCAAATTCGGATTTCCCTGACGAACGTTTGTTGGATCACTATTATTGAAAAATGGATTCAGATACCAAATTCCCGGACGACTCAATCGTTGATTGTAACCCAATTGTAGTGTCATTGCATCTTTTAGTTTGTAACTCAAACGAATGTTTGGAACGAGATTAGTGAATGACGGCACTTCAAAATTATTCGACGGATTATTTTTGAAATCAATATCGGTGTTAGTATGTTCCAATCTTGCTCCGGCACGCGCACTGAATTTTTTCAATTTGAACGTATAGCTACTATACGCACCCAAAATTCCTTGTTTCTGAAGCATGTCGTTTAGGTTCATTCCGGGCATCACGTTCCATTCGTTTGTCATAATGTCCAGTAGTTTGTAATCAGTTTCACTGCCGTTTAGTCTGAGAATGTATTTTGCACCAATTTCAATGACGTGTTTTTTATTAAACGGTTCGGTGTAATCAGCTTGAAAAGTGTGTTCCGAACTGGATGAATTGCTATTGATACGTCTGTTTTCAGAATAATAATTCAAATCTCCGATAATATTGTTTTCGCTTTCGTTGCCGCTCGGCGAGTAGCTTAATCTGTAAGAAAGGGTAAACAGTTTGTCCGGTTTCTTGAATGAGCGCTGGTAATTCAAATTGGCATCGTAGCCGCCATAAATTCCTTTTGTATCATAATATTGTCTGAAACGCTGATTTTCTACACCGTTTACATCGTTTTGAAATGCTTTGGTAAGTCCATTGTTGGTATAACTTCCGCCCCAACCGCTTCCGGATAATGAAATAAGATTAAGCGAATCGAGTTCGTAGCTAAGTTCAATATTTCCGTATTGATTGCTGTTGCGGCTTTAGAATGTGGTGCTTTGAAACAGCGTTTCTTCCGAAAGTTTGTTAAATCTTTCGCTCTCCATAAAGCTCTCCGGGCGTGGTCTGTTGCCATAATTCAGCCAAGATGAAATACCGAGTTTACCTAATTTTGTGGTGAATGAAAGTCCGCCGCTTATTCCTCCATAATTGTCCACACTGGCATTTACCGAAGCATTGTAACCAACTACGGCTTTTTCTGTAACTATATTGATAATGCCCGATACGCCTTCAGATTCATATTTAACACCCGGTTCGGTGATAACTTCAATGTTTTTGATGGTCGAAGCCGGAAGTGTTTTCAGAATTTCGGTCGGATTCCCCGAAGTTAAATTCGAAGGCTTTCCATTCATAAAAATCTTGTAATCGCTTTTGCCTTTCAGCTGAATTTTTTCCTCTGAATCTACAGTTACGAGCGGCACTTTTTTCAGCATATCAAATGCGTTGGAAGTAGCCGACTCTGGGTCAGATTTAGTGTCGTAAGTGATTTTATCTAAATCTACCGTTACTAACGGTTTTGTGGCAGTAATAGTAACCTCAGAAAGCGTTTTGTCTCCCGGAGCCAGCGGGATTTTACCCAAATCTACCGTTTTATTTCCGGAATAAATGATGGTGAGAATGCTGTATTTCATCCCGACTGCATCAAGACGGAGCAACATCGTATCTTTCTGGTGAAAATCCATACTAAAGCGGCCGTCTATGTCGGCTGCGACACGTTTGTTGAATAGAGTAGGAGTGTTTTTATTGGCAGCAGATACGCTGCAATATGGGATGGTTTCTCCTGAAATGCTGTCAGTTACTGTTCCTTTAACGGTGAAAGTGCTGTCTGATTGAGTTTGTGCATACATCAGACCCGATGTCAATATTGAAAATAATGACAAAACGATGATTTTTTTAATCATAAAGTTTGTGTTAAAATGTTTCTTGCAAAAGTAGATATTTTTCTACGAAAAGTTCGTAGGTGAACTGACTTTTTGTAAGAAATTAAGAATGTTTAAGAGTGAGTGAAAGAAAAGTTAATCGTAATTGAAGTAATTGAATTTAGTACCTAGATTTTATTTATAATTGATTATAAGGATTTTGTTTACATTTTCTTTTTAGACTTAATAATAATTACGCCATTTTTTCCTTTCTCGCCATAAACTGCCTCAGCAGATTTGTTTTTCAGAATGGTAACACTTTCAATAGAATTTTTATCCAATTTTTCCATTTGATCTTTGTTGATTTCTACATCATCTAAAATGATAAGTTGTGGAGTGTCGAAATTTACGACTTCAACTTTGCCATTTTTCTCTTCAATAGCAGTAATGGGTTGAATGCTCATTTTGTCTCCTGTAGGAACATCTAATTCTCCTACTTTTATAGTTCTATTATTAATAGGATTTTTAGTGGTTATCATCACCACGCCGTTTATACCTCTTGTGCCATAAAGTGCCGTGACTGAAGTTCCTTTTAACACGTTAATATTTTCGATGTTTTGAGGATCAATATCTTCCATTTGCTTTTTGTTGATTGGGGTTCCATCTAAAATATAAAGCTGTT
>CAZCIU010000038.1:12882-26067 GCA_964498765.1 uncultured Paludibacter sp.
CTATTGGAAATGATTCTCGTATTGCGCCGGATTTTTGTTTCTCTTTCTCTTTCTCTTTCTTTGTAGTAATAAAAATCACACCGTTTTTTCCTTTATCGCCGTAAATAACCGTACTTGTTTTGTCTTTAAGCACACTCAAACTTTCAATGGTATTTGGCTCTATATCGCTTATCGATTTTACTTCTAATCCATCCACTATATAAAGTGGTTGTAAGGATGGTTCTGCGTTTTTCTGCCCTCGGATTTTAATTACATTTTCCGGCGAATTTATCTTTTTGGTAATGAGAATCACTCCGTTCTTTCCGTTTTCGCCAAATACTTCTATGGCTGCTTTTCCTTTCAAAACTTCAATCTTTTGAATGTCTTCGGGATTAATGTCATCAATGCTTTTTCGGGAAACTCCATCTACGACGTAAAGCAGATTTTTCATTTCTCCATGACCAACAATCACTAATTTGTTGGATTTATCTTCGTTTTCAATGACTAAATCTGACTTTTTAGTTGTGTCGTTGCTCGTCGCTTCTTTTTTATCCACAATTTTCGCATCGCTCAGATAAAGCACGTTGTCAGAGAGAATGGCTGTACCGGCTGTCCACATTTTATCTTTCAGCTCATCTTCTGTCAAAATTTCATTGTCCTCTTTTTGTGGTTCTTTGGCTTGCAGTGTTTCGATAGAAAGTACTGTTACGGCCATCATTATACTTATGATAAAGCTGGTGTAAAGCCATTTAGCTCGCTTCGGGGATTTTGTTTTCATAATCATTTGTATTCTTTTTTGAAGGTTATTTAATTCAAAGTTATTGGCAATGGAAAATTTATGTTCGCCTACGCAATGGCGGATAAGCAGCAGCTGATATTCCCGAAAATCATTTCGGTTTTTTATCACCTCCGCATCAGCTTGAAACTCATGAACGTTGCGCAATTCTTTTCTGAGCAGCCACACGAATGGATTAAACCAGAATGCAATGCAATACACATCAGCAAACAGTAAATCCAGTGAATGGTGGTGAGAAACGTGTGCTTTTTCGTGTTTGAAAATGTCTTTGTTGTCTGCCGTGAAGTCTTTTTCGCCCACTACAATGTAGTTCATCCAACTAAACGGCTCGATATTTTGTGATGAAACGTACAGGCTGCTTCCGTCGGCTAAATGCACACTCCGGGAAGTGCGAATTATCTTCGCAATTCTGAGAAGTCCTATCAGATAACGCAACAAGCAGAAAGCCACACCGCTCAAATAAATGCTTAGCAAGATCGATTGCCACGGTATTTCAGCTTTTGGTTCCGCAGCAATGGGTGTAATAGGCATTTCACTCACTACGTTTACATTTTCAAAAGCCGAAAGGTCAAGCGTGTTCGTTTCAGTTGGGCGAGAAAATAGATTTTCCGGCAGTTCCACTGTAAAGAATGGCAAAATCAAAGCAACGACAAAAACCGAGAGAATAACCGCCCGATTTAGGCTGTGAAACGTACTGCGACTAATGAAAATCTTGTAGCACAGAAATAATATCGCGGCAGCTATGCTCGCTCGTAATATATAGAATAAGAAGGTTTCTACGTGTCTAATTATGATTTATAAGTTATAAATTATGAGTTTTTTTCAATTTCATCAATCAACTTTCGAATATCATCCACAGAGATTTTATCGTTTTTGATAAACGTACTTACCACGTTCAGGTACGAATTATTGAAATGTTTGGCGATGATATTTTTCAGTGTGCGATTGTTGTATTCCTCGCTGGAAATGATAGGGAAGTAGCGATACGTGGTTCCCAGGCTTTCGTGAGAAAGGAAGCCTTTCTCTTCCAACGCGCGCACGTAGGTAGAAATGGTGTTAAAATGCGGCTTTGGTTCCGGGTACGATTCCACAAGTTCTCTGACGAACATGGCTCCTTCCTGCCAAAAATGCTGCATAATTTCTTCTTCTTTCGGTGTTAAATCTTTCATCTTAGTTGTACCTTAAATTTGACTTTGCAAATATAAACTAAAAGTTTTAGTTATAAACTATGTTTTATAGTTAATCAACTAAAATGTGTAGTTAAAGAATGTTATTGTGGATTTGAGCGAGTTAGAATTGATGTTTTTTGGTATGCATAAAAACAAAAAAATAGCTATCAATTCCTTTGATAGCTATTTTCTATATTTTTTTAAAAAAAATTAAATATTTTCGCTTTCCACGATCACATCTTGATTTTTGAAAAGCAAGCGTTCGTCTTTGCATTCCAGTACTTTTCCGGGATAAACTATGGCCCAATTGTGATTGTGCGTAGCCAAAATAACTGTAGTTCCTGATTTACGAATGGAATAGAGTAACTCCATTATGTCATTTCCTGTTTTTGGGTCCAGGTTTCCGGTTGGCTCGTCGGCAAGAATAATTTCAGGAGAATTAAGCAGCGCTCGTGCAATCACAATTCGTTGTTGCTCACCGCCGGAAAGTTGGTGCGGCATTTTATAGCCTTTGGTTTCCATTCCCACTTGTTTCAGTACGTGGTGGATTTGCTCCTCGATGGCTTTTTTGTCCTTCCAGCCGGTTGCTTTCAGTACAAAATCTAGGTTAGCATTCACGCTGCGGTCAATCAGCAGCTGAAAATCCTGAAACACAATTCCGATTTTTCGTCGCAGATTAGGAATATCTTTCCTTTTCAGTTTCAGCAGATTGTAGTCAAGCACGTCAGCTTCGCCCTCGTACACCGGAATTTCTCCGTAAAGCGATTTCAGAAACGTACTTTTTCCACTTCCCACTTTTCCGTGTAAGAAAATAAGCTCTCCTGAATGGATTTCAAGATTTACGTCTTTCAGAACAATGTGCTCCTGCTGACAAAGCTCAACGCCGCTATATTTTATTAATGTTCTACTCATTTTTATTTATAGATATTTAGAAACAAGATTATTAGAACCAGAATTTTTTTAGAGCCAAGATTTTTAGAGCCAAGATTTAGCTACAGATTGAATAAAATTGAAAATTTGCAATTAACCAATCAATATCCAAACGAATAAACATCCGAACAACCAAACATCCAAACGATTAAACAGTTAAACGAAAAAACTTCCTACTTATGCCTTTTCTCCAATTCCCTGGCAATGTCGGCAAGCGAATATCCTTTGGAAGTTAGCAGTACAATTAAGTGATATACCAAATCCGAAGCTTCGTAAAGAAAACCATCTTCTGTTCCGTTCGTTGCTTCAATGACTGTTTCTACAGCTTCTTCACCCACTTTTTGAGCCATTCGGTTGATGCCTTTCCGGAAAAGCGATGTGGTGTATGATCCTTCGGGCATTTCGGCGTGACGTTTGGTGATAAAATCTTGCAAATAGGCCAAAAACGCTATGTCGGTTTTTGTCTCTTTCACATTCTTTTCGCCCCAGCACGTGTCTGTGCCGGTATGGCAAACAGGCCCAACAGGATTTACTTTTACAAGCAAAGAATCATTGTCGCAATCTGCCGAAATAGAAACCACATTCAGAAAATTGCCGCTTTCTTCGCCTTTGGTCCAAAGTCTATTTTTGCTGCGACTGAAAAAAGTCACTTTGCCCGTTTCGTTGGTTTTTGCCAGCGATTCTTCATTCATATAGCCGAGCATCAGCACTTTATTGGTCTTCGCGTCTTGAATTATAGCCGGAATTAATCCGCCTGATTTTTGAAAATCTAAATTCATCAAATCTTTTTTTATAACCTAATTATTCGGCGAAAGTACAAAATTTCAATCAGACGAGCAAAGTTGAAACCAGTTTATTTATACAAAGCCGATTAGAATTTGTTTGAATTATATTTTTTTATCAATTGAGATTTTGCAAAATAAAAAAGATAGAAGAGAAAAATCTGCTTCTATCTTTTCATTTTCTAAACTAACTATATCAAATGAATATTTTCCAGTTTACATTGCTCTTTCATTTCATCCGGCCAGATACTGGCTTGAATTTCGCCGATATGCGCTTTTCGGAGGAAAAACATACACAGCCGCGACTGCCCGATGCCGCCGCCAATCGAAAGTGGAAGCGTGTCGCTCATCAAGCGCTGATGAAAATAAAGATTAAGTCGGTCTTCTTTTCCGGTGATTTCCAGCTGATGCTGAAGTGCCGTTTTGTCCACCCGAATTCCCATAGAAGAAACCTCAAATGGAATTTCCAACACGCTGTTCCACAATAGAATATCGCCATTCAATCCGGGAAGTCCGTCTTCTCCGGGCGAAGTCCAGTCGTCATAATCAGGCGCGCGTCCATCGTGTTTTTGTCCGTTGCTAAGCTCGCCGCCAATTCCGATTATGAAAACAGCTTTGTGCTTTTTCGTAATTTCGTATTCTCGTTCTTTTGGACTCAGGTCAGGGTAGAGTTGCAGCAATTCTTCGGCATGAATAAACACAATTTCCTCGGGAAGTTGCGGTTTGATTTCGGGAAATGTTTCGCTCACCAGATATTCTGTGCGCAAAAAAGCGGCGTAAATTTTACGAACAATTTTTTTCAAAAACTCAATGCTGCGGTCGCTTGCCGTAATTGCTTGCTCCCAATCCCACTGATCTACGTATAACGAATGAATATTCCCCAGTTCCTCGTCTGCGCGAATCGCGTTCATATCGGTGTAAATGCCGTATCCTTCAGGGATTTTGTAGTCGGCCAATGTCACCCGTTTCCATTTTGCCAGCGAATGAACAACCTCAGCTCTTTCGTCGCCCATATCTTTTATCGCAAAATTGACAGCGCGCTCCACACCATTCAAATCATCGTTTAATCCGGTACCGCGCAAGACAAAAAGCGGTGCAGTAACACGGCGAAGTCTTAATTCGGCTGATAAGTTTGCTTGAAAAAAATCTTTAATTTTCTGAATGCCCAACTCTGTTTGTTGCGGATCAAGATATGGCTTATATTGAGCGGGTTTTATGAAATAACTCATTATTGTGTCTTTGATTAAAAATATGCTATTAAGATTGCAAAATTATAATAATAAATTGGATTGTGAAACAAAATGACAATAAAAAATGATTTATTGTTGACATTTTCACAAAATAAAAACAGTTTCGGTGAAGAAACTGTTTTTTATATTCTAAAATCGTTGGAAAATTACTTTTTCTTTCGGGTGTATTCACAAAAAGAGTAGGCGTATGGATTTTTTTCGTCGGCTTCGTGTCTTTCACATTTTACCATTTTCCAATCTTTTTCATCAAATTTTGGGAAAAATGCATCGCCATCAAATTCTTTATGAACCCATGTGATATACATGGTGTCAATGCCCGGAAAAGTCATTGCTTGCTTGAAAATGGAAGCACCACCAATCACATAAACTTCATCTTCTTTTTCGCAAAGTTCGATTGCATCGCGCAGCGAAACTGCTTCATAGTATTTGTCAAAATTACCTTCCGGAATGGAAGTAAGAACGATGTTTTTACGATTAGGGAGAGGACCGTTGGGCAAACTTTCGAAAGTGCGTTTTCCCATCACAATGGCGTGTCCGGTTGTCATTTCCTTGAAATGTTTCAAATCTGCGGGCAAATGCCAGATTAGTTTGTTGTTTTTGCCGATGGCGAAATTTTCAGCTACGGCAGCAATAATCGAAACTTTTGACATAATAATTGGGTGTTAAAAAATAAATCGATATTATTTTTTTGCTTTTGTAAAAAGCATACAAAGGTACGAAAAAAAGTGAACAAACCGAATGGATTGTTCACTTTTGAAATTTTATTCATTTTTAGCAAAGAAATACGTGAATTTTTATACTGCCACAATTCCCTTAATGTGTGGGTGTGGATCGTAATCGGTCAGTTCAAAATCCTCGAATTTGAAATCGAAAATGTCTTTTACATTTGGATTAATTAACATTTTTGGCAAAGGACGAGTTTCGCGGGAAAGCTGCAGATTTACTTGTTCCATATGATTGGTGTAAATATGTGCATCGCCGAAAGTATGTACAAATTCGCCTGCTTTCAGTCCTGTTACTTGAGCCATCATTTGAAGTAAAAGTGCGTACGAAGCAATATTAAACGGAACACCCAGAAAAACATCCGCACTGCGTTGATAGAGTTGCAAACTCAATTTTCCATCGGCTACATAAAATTGGAAAAAAGCATGACAAGGCGGCAAATTCATGTTTGGAATATCCGCCACGTTCCACGCGCTTACAATGATGCGACGAGAATCGGGATTGTTTTTAATTGTCTCGACCGTTTGCTTGATTTGATCAATGTGACCGCCGTTATAATCCGGCCACGAACGCCACTGATAGCCGTAGATATGTCCAAGATCACCGGTTTTTTTGTCCGCCCATTCGTTCCAAATTCGTACGCCGTTATCTTGCAAATATTTGACATTCGTATCGCCGGCGAGAAACCAAAGCAATTCGTGAATGATTGATTTTAAGTGCAGTTTTTTGGTTGTCAGGCATGGAAAACCATCTCCCATATTGAAGCGCATCTGATGTCCAAACACGCTGATAGTGCCGGTTCCGGTGCGGTCTTCTTTTTGTACGCCTTCGGCAAGAATGCGCTTAAGTAAGTCGTGGTATTGTTTCATAATTGAAATTGATGAAACGCAAAATTAGGAAAAAAAGGGGAATGAGCAAAATCATTGTATCACCTCTGCTCAATACATATTATACGTCGTGGAAACAATAATAAACTCTGTGCGTCGATTGATTTGATTGGCCGTTTCTTGTTGCTCTTCAGGCAGATTTCGGATATATTCTTCTGTTAATTCAGTACCAACGGGCAAGAAATTGAAGAGTTGATTGTGCTTGGTGTCGATTGTAAATGGCTTTACTTCTCCATAACCCACAGCGGTCAGTCTGGCACCGTCAATTCCGGCGTCAATCAGATAATTGATGACTGACTGTGCTCGCTGATGTGAAAGTACACGATTGTATTCGTCATTTCCTTTATAATCGGTGTGAGCGCTCATTTCGATGGTTATATTCGGATTTTCGTTCATCATCGCGATGAGTGCGTCTAATCCTTCTTTGGATTCGGGACGAAGCGTGGATTTATCAAAATCGTAATAGATATTATCCAATTTCACCGAATTCAACGTCGGGATAAGGCTGAAATTCCGAGTGTAAGTTTCACTTTCACGCTCATTCACCACATAAGTAGAAATGCTGTCTCGCTCGTTAAGATACTCATTGGCAGAAGCTTGAAGCTGATACGAAACGCCTTTTTTCAGTTTGAAACGATAACTTCCATCGCCTTTCGCAAAAATTTTGGCTGTTTCGCCGTCATTTCCTACAATGTTAATTCTGGCTTCCGGCACAGGATTTCCGTTGCGAGCCAGGATTTTTCCTTCCAGAAAATATTCCAATTCCGGCAATAAAAAACTCCAAATTGCGTCGTATCCGCGTGTTTCATTTCTGTTGCTAGAAAAATAGCCCATTTCTTTCTGTCCACCTTCCAATTTTCCGGCAAAAGTAATCCCGAAATCATCGCCGTTTGAGTTAATCGGACTGCCGATATTTTCTACTTTCCATGTTTTGGTGCTGTCCGGCAGCGTGATTTCTTCCGCTTTGAAAATATCCAATCCGCCCATTCCGGCATGTCCGTTGGATGAAAAATAAAGCATGCCATCGGGATGAAAACTTGGAAACATTTCATCACCCGAAGTATTGATAGCAGGTCCTAAATTTTCGATGTAGCTTGGCTTGCTGCCTTCCAGTTTTGTGCGGTAAATGTCCTTTCCACCTTCGCCATTTGGTGCATTGGAAACAAAATATAGCGTCTCACCATCCGGTGCTATGGCCGGATGACCGACAGAGATACTGCTATCATTGTACAGCGTGATGGCTGCAGGAGCACCCCACGAACCGCCCGAACGATTTGAAATTACGACTAAAGCGCCTTCGCCTTTGTTGTCTTCGGTCATCGAGCGCGTGAAATACATGATTTGTCCGTTGGATGTAAAACTCGCAATTCCTTCATCGTTTTTGCTGGTAACTTCACCTTCAAGTACTTCCGGTTTTTCCCATTTCCCCTGACTATTCTTTTTAACCTGAAAAAGCGAATTGTTGGGCTGTCCGCTTACCGAATTGCGTTTCTGCGTTTTTTCTTTCTTGTCAAATTTCCGATTGCTTGTAAAAATCAGCACGTCCGCATCATTTCCGGCAAATGCCGGGCTAAACGTAGAACTTCTGCCAACGTTAAATTCCTTTTCTTTTCTGACAATAAATCGGGAAGGATTGTTTCGAAGGCTGTCGGCAAGTTTTAGACCTTTTAATCCATTGATACCTTGTATGTTATCAGGTGCGTATTCCAGAAAAGTAGTGTAACTTTTCCGTGCATCGGCATATTTGCCGTTTTTGTGCTGCATCTGCGCCAGGCGAAGAAAGGAAATACTGTCGGGATATTTGTTTCGGATTGCATTTTGATACATTTGCTCAGCACGCGCATTGCTTATCATCCGGTAGCTTTCTGCTTGCTTGAAAGCCGTTTCGCCACGCAATTCTTTATCTTTATAGGATATTCTCGAATAGGCTTTTTTATACAATTCTCCGGCAGCATAATATTCGCCTTTTTCGTAAATGGCATCTGCTTTACGAATGGTTTTCTTCACTCCGCCACAAGCAGAAAGCAAGAAAATTCCCAGAAAAATAGAAATATATGTAGCTGTTTTTTGATGCATAAAAAATAAAAGCCTGTAAAATTAGCTTTCCTAAAAATAAACTAACTTACAGGCCTTTTATTGTCTGTTTGGAGTGAAAAATTATTTTCTAAAAGTGATAATTCATTTTCATAACCAGATTAAGTCCGTTTCCATCTGGTCTGACCATAAAATCATCCGGCACAGATTGAGCGACATTCGGAAGTTCAAATTTTACTCCTGTCCATCTAAATCCGTAAACGATAGACCAATTTTGCTGCAAATTCATATCAAAAAGCAACTCTGCATTGTAGCCAATCGTGTTTTTGTAGTTGTTTGTTGTTTTGATACTGTGAAAATCGTCGTCCACTTTGAATCTATTCCAAAAATAAAAATCAGCACCCGCACCAAGTTTAAATCGCATAGTTTCGCCGTCTTTTATCGGGATAATAAAGTGTGGAGTAAGCGATGCAGAGGCTCTGTTGAAGCTCCATTTAGCGTTTTTTACTGCAGGTCTGAGTTCGCTCGACTGGAAATTAATGCCGGCTTGAACGTCAAAAAATCTTGAAAATTCATAAGCATAATTCAATCCAAGTCCAAATCCTCCGCCAAAACTGAAGGAGGTCGTTTTGCCATTATCCATTTCATAGATTTCTTCGCTTCTGGTTCCAAAACCACCAATAAATGTCAATCCAATGCTGTTTTTTGGTCTGATAAATTGTGAAAACTCATTTTCAATTTTTCTGATTTTCATGTTTTCAAGAATTGGAAGTGCTGAGTTGGCATCCACCAAAATTAAATCGGGAGTAGCAGACCAAAAGCCTTGTTTCATTAGAAAAAAGATATAATAAGTTTTGTCTTCTTCTGCATAGAAATTCAGCGGATTTCCTTTTTGATATTCTTTGATGGAAAAACTGTATCTCCCTGCCGGAGCGTAATATTCGTAGTATGAATTATTTCTCAATCGGATGATTTCCTCGTCATTTGCAAGGATATTGTAATTAATCGCAGATCCAATTTGTATATCTTCTCGAACGATAACGAATTTTGCATCTCTAGCTTGCGATTCAAGTTCCTGAGCGAAAATAAAATTGAACGACATCAATAAAAGTAATGATGTGAAAAGAATTTTTCTCATAAGATTTTGATTTTTAAAATGTGTGTGGTTTATTTATCAAATTTTATGTACTTAAAATAAAGCAAACTGCCTGAATGACAGTTTGCTTTAGAGGATTTATAAAATGTTTTATTCTATTAAATCAACTCGTGAATTACCAGTCCTGAACGAAGTTTAGGCTCAAACCAGGTTGTTTTTGGAGGCATGATGTTTCCTGTGTCAGAGATGTTGATTAGCTGCTGCATGGAAACCGGATAAAGTGCCAAAGCGGCTTTCATTTCGCCGCTGTCCACGCGTTTTTTCAGCTCGCCAAGTCCGCGGATCCCACCTACGAAATCCACGCGTTTGTCGGAACGAAGGTCTTTAATACCGAGAATTTCATCCAAAATCAAATTGGAAGAAATGGTTACGTCAAGCACGCCTATTGGGTCATTATCGTCGTATGTGCCTTCTTTTGCGGTAAGTGAATACCATTTTCCGCCCAGATAAAGTGAGAAATTATGCAGTTTGTTTGGTTTGTAAATGTCGCTGCCTTTTTCTTCCAGAATGAAATTTTCTTGCAGCTTACTCAAAAATTCTGCTTCAGAAAGTCCGTTGAGATCAGTAACTACGCGATTGTAGTCTATGATGCTCAGTTGATTATCCGGGAAGCAAACCGCCATAAAGTAGTTGTATTCTTCATCGCCGCGGTGATTTGGGTTTTGCAGGCGTTTTTCATTACCAACCAAAGCTGCAGCCGCGCTTCTGTGATGACCATCAGCAATATAAAGTGCCGGAATTTCGGCAAAAATATCAGTGATTTTATTGATTGTAGTTTCATCTTCTATCAGCCAAAAAGTATGACCAAAACCATCAAACTCAGCTACAAATTGATATTCCGGCTCATTCTTAACTATTTCAGCCACAATTGCATCAATATCATCGCGATGCGGATAAACGAAAAATACCGGCTCGATGTTGGCATTATTTACCCGAACGTGTTTCATGCGGTCTTCTTCTTTGTCGCGGCGAGTAAGTTCGTGCTTTTTGATATTTCCGGTCATATAATCTTCTACCGAAGCACATACCACCAATCCATATTGTGTTCTTCCATCCATTGTTTGTGCGTAAACGTAGTATTTCTCTGTTTCATCCTGAACAAGCCAGCCGTTTTTGCGGAACATCGCAAAATTTTCAGCCGCTTTTTCATACACTTTTTCTTCGTGCTCATCGGTTCCTACGGGAAATTCAATTTCCGGCTTGATAATGCGGTACAATGAATACTGATTTCCGGTAGCTTCTGCACGAGCTTCTTCAGAGTTTAATACATCGTAAGGGCGTGAAGCCACTTTTTCAACAAGATTTTTTGGAGGACGAATGCCTTTGAAAGGTTTAATTGTTGCCATTTTTTGAACTGTGTTTTTATTGAATTAAATATTCGACAATCATTCTGTTGTTTGACAAAAATACTAAAAATCTTAACATCCACAGCCTTTAATTGTAATGAAAATGGCATTTTAGTTATATTTTCTGAAAGCGAATGATTTATATGGTTTTAATTCCTATTTTTGTACATAAATTTGAACTGAATTCTTATTTTTTTTCGAAAAAAACTCTCAAACCACATTTTAGAATAAAAACAGACTATGGAATCAATTAAAGAAATATATCGGATTGGGCATGGACCATCCAGCAGTCACACCATGGGACCGCGATTTGCTGCTGAGCGATTTAAGAAGGAGCATCCGGATGCGGCTTCCTTCAAAGTTACGCTGTACGGCAGTTTAGCTGCTACAGGCAAAGGTCACTTAACGGATGCTACCATTGCTGAAACTTTTCAACCAAAAACGGTGGAATTTGTTTGGCTGCCGGAAATAGTGCTGCCATTTCACACCAACGGAATGAAATTCGAAGCGCTTAATTCGGAAGGCGTTACTCTCAAAGATTGGACGGTGTACAGCGTTGGCGGTGGAAAAATAGTGGATGAAAATACGCGTGCGAACGAAGTGCACGTGTACGAACATAATTCGATGACCGAAATCATGGATTTGGTGGAGAAAAAAGGGCAGGATTACTGGGAATACGTGAAGGAGCGCGAAAGCAGCGATACGTGGGATTATCTATTTGAAGTGTGGAAAGCCATGAAGAGTTCCATCAAAGAAGGTTTGGAGGCGGATGGCGTTTTGCCGGGCGAATTGAATTTACGTAGAAAAGCCTCTGATTATTGGGTGAAAGCGAAAGGTTATCGGGCGAGTCTTCGTAGCCGAAGTTTGACAATGGCTTACGCAATGGCCGTTTCGGAACAAAACGCCAGCGGAGGCGTGGTTGTAACAGCTCCAACATGCGGTTCTTCGGGCGTACTTCCAGCCGTGCTTTATCACGCGCAATTAAATCACGAAATGTCCGATAAAACGATTATCCATGCATTGGCAACAGCCGGATTGTTTGGAAATATCATCAAACACAATGCGTCTATTTCCGGCGCGGAAGTTGGTTGTCAGGGTGAAGTTGGCTCTGCTTGCGCTATGGCTTCTGCTGCTGCAAATCAGCTCTACGGCGGCAGTCCGCAGCAAATTGAATACGCCGCAGAAATGGGATTGGAGCATCACCTTGGAATGACTTGCGATCCGATGTGCGGCTTGGTGCAAATTCCGTGTATCGAGCGAAACGCATTCGGTGCTTTGCGTGCATTTGATGCTAATCTGAAAGCCATGCTCTCTGATGGAAAGCACTTAGTGAGCTTTGACAGGGTAGTAGAGGTGATGAAAGAAACCGGACACGACTTACCTTCCATTTACAAAGAAACAAGCGAAGGTGGTCTGGCGAAAGCGAAGAAGTAAACAAAAACAAGAAAGAGGATGGTCAAGATAGAACATCCTCTTTCTTATTCAATATTTTATTTCCTAAAAACGATATCCAACGATAAGCGAGTAAGCATAAAAATTTGTTTTTTCGTAATAGGAATAATGTGGCGAGTAAGCCAGATTGAGTGTCAGGTGATTTTTTGCAACAGGAATGGCAACTCCTGCAGAAACTCTGAATCCTCCCATGCTGCTTGCAGGAACAAAGCTCTCATCGACTTTGGTTTCTATTTCGGAATGGTAATTAATAAATTCCTGTGTAAGCGTAGCTTTTTGGTTTATAAAATATAGATTAGAGAATGCTAAAGAAAGATTAGGACGCACTTTCATCTTGTACAATTCTAATTTCAATCCACCGTACAAATCTAGTTTCATTGTGTTATAGTCGTATCTATAGTATGTGTTGTTTCCATTAATGGAGTACTCACCTCTCCCTAAAACTTTGGATATATTTGCACCTGCAATGACAGTAACGAGTTTTAAAATACGCGGACTGTTCAGTCCCAGTTCAACTCCCAAAACCGGACTTCCCGAATGCATGTCGTCAAGCAAATTATTAATTGCTTTCGTTCTGTAAATATTATATTCAAATCCACTATAAACTTCAAAATCGAAATTTAAGAATTTGTTTTTGTAATCATTTGTAAAAATAATACATTCTTCGCCCGTGGTGCAGGT
>CAZCIU010000039.1:0-25812 GCA_964498765.1 uncultured Paludibacter sp.
ACATCAGCACAAATGCTGTACGTTTTACAAATTCACTCTGATTATCAGCGTATTCGTCTATTTTCTTTCTTGCGAATGGAGTTTTTCCAAGCAACGAACAAGTTCCGTCGCAAATATCCCACGACCGAAATTCACTCACCCAATCATCAAAATCACTTTCTGTGAGTAATTTATGATCGGCAATCATCGAAGCCATCAATCTTGCTTCGTGAACAGGCAATTTTCGAAGTTCCATGGCCAATTCGTGGTTTTTTCCTATTAACTTAGCAAGTCCTCGGATCAGTGGAACTTTCACACCATACGCTTCGTCCGCATCTATTCCGAAACCTTTCATTTTCCGCAAATGATCTTCGGTACCTAATGATTTTAATTCGATAAGTATTTCGTTTACAGTCATATACAAAGTTAGAAATTAGAAGGTAGAAATTAGAAATTAGAAATAAAAATAAAAAGTGCAATTTATAAATATTTAGTAATGGTAGAAAACTATCAATTAAATATCTTAAAGTCCCCTTGTGGGGAAACAACGTTCGACGAAGTCAATTTGGGGGCTCTAAAAGAAAACACAAATAATCGTCTTTGAAACGATATTTGTGTTCTCAAAAAATTATTTACTATTTAACTCAAAAACTATAAACCAGTTTACGAGTGTCCTCTAACCACAATCCGCATTACTTTCAGTGCCAATACGAAAAAACGATAAGTTTGAAAGATAAATGATTGGCGAAGAAATTTCGTCCATCCTGTTGGTTCAGGAGCATACGACGGATCGCTATATGGTATGGTTTTATCGAATTCTGCCATAATATTTTTATTTTAGATGTTAGATTTACGATTTTTGTTTATCCTAATTTCCTCCCCCTTTTGGGGGAGTTAGAGGGGGATTATTCCGGTATCAACCACCAAAGTGGTTTTGCTTTGGCTTTGTAGAGGAACATGTAGTGCATCGCCCACTTGAACCAGTGCCCGGCGCGACCCATCTCACCAACCGTGTATTTAAGGTTTCTGCCCCATTTGGGGTATTTCTCCCAATCTTGAACAATTGGAAATACAGTCATTGTGGCCGCTTTTCCCCTGGTAAGTCCGTAACCGGCTGAAATTACACAGGCCGCTCCCATTCCAGCCATAGAAGCGCGGTGTTTGTGATCTTTGGTACCTGTAAGTATCTGTTCAGCAATGTTTTCTGCCACAATTTTTCCCATAACTCCCGAAGGCATTCCGGTTCTCGGAGCTGTCGCAGTAATCGGCGTTCCGTTTTTAGAGGTCATCGGCTTGGAAATGGTGTGTGGAGGCGCAAATGCGATACCGCAAGCATACATATTGCTGTAAACCGGGCTTTGATAAGTCGATGGCCAATCGGTTGATCTCCATTCTTCGAAAGGTTTTGGCGTGTAATCGGCATCCACCTTCATAAATCCATTCGGAGCAAATAATTTGGCAGTGATGTCTTCCTCTTTTTTGTCAAATGCCTTCAATCCTACACCTGCAAATGCAGGAATTAACATCGAAAAGTCAAATTCAATCGATTTTTTCTCACCATCCAAATTTTCATAATGAGCAATTCCGGGTTCAACTTTCTGCACTGCAGAGCCCACAATCCATTTTACTCCAAATTCTTTGAAAATACTTTCAGCAAAAATCTTAGTTGGAGTAACATAACCGCCGTTTTTAACGTATGCACCACCCATTCCAAAGTCGCCCAATTCGTATTCATTTGAAATCCAGAAAAATTCGGCAAAATCTTCCAATTTCCGCCTTTTCACTTCAAAGGCAATATTCAGCGTAAATTCGAAGGCCGCACCCTGACAAGTGGCCATTCCATTGCCTGTACCAATCAAAAAGCGTTGTTTTTCGCCTTTTTCCATCTTTGCAAAGCATTTTTGCATGTCTTCCCAGGTTTTTGAAGCGTGGTCATAGGTACAAACCGAATTGCTGTTCAACTCAGGACCTAGACCTTCTGTTGCCCCAAAATTCAGTTTTGGACCGGTGGCATTGATCAGATAATCAAATTCTACTTTTTCTTCCTGATCTTTCATTTCACCCACAACGTACTGAATTCTAACGAATTGCTTCTCAGAGGAAGCATCTCCTTCCGGATGAATGGAAATGGCTTTGGCTTGTTTGAAAATGATACCCTGCTTCTTGTAAACAGGTGCTAACGGAAAGATTACTTGTTTGGTAGTCATCCTTCCCACTCCTACCCAAATGTTGGATGGAACCCATTGGTAGTTGGTATTTGGGCTTACAACCACGACTTCGTGCTGTTTCCCCAATTTCCGCCTGGCTGCGAGAGCAGCTGTGTGTCCGGAAATTCCGGCTCCTAAAATTAATACTCTTGCCATAAATCCTAGTTTTAACTATATATTTAAATATAAAACAATTACAGATTTATGAACACGCCATAAAATAGTTTTTCAAGGTATGTTCGTCATTCAGTTAGAATGAATAAGCAAATATAAACAATTATTCCATTGGTGATATTAAAATAATTAAATATTTATTGAAAAATTTATTTAATCGGGAAAAATGGTATTTTTGGAGCTGATTTATTGAGAAATTTTGATATTTGACAATTTATCGGTCACATTTTTATGAAAATCAACTAATTCTAAGCTGTCTTGCTTAGGAATGGGAAATTCTGACGGCTTTTCTATGAAGTTTTGAGTTGGAATAAGGTAATACTGACGAAGATTATTCAAATTGCCTTTGTACACATAAAACGGTATGTATTTGGCAGTTGTGATTTCTTTACGCTCTGTATTTATCTCTATTTTAGCCACAATTCCACCGTTTCGATGACGTTCTCGCTGATTGGATACAAAATTTCCCAGGGAATAATAAACAGGAATAAATTTATCCTTATTTACCTTAAATTCAACTTCTTGCACCACGTGCGGATGCGATCCTACAATCAAATCTACGCCGTTTGAAACCAGAAAATCAGCCCAATCGTGCTGAATTTTATCGGATTGCAACTGATATTCCCAGCCCCAATGCATGAGCGCAATGACCAAATCGGCATTATGTTGCCTTACAAAGTGTATATCTTTGATAATCTGCACACTATCCACTTCATTTACCAAATTAGGACGCATGGTTGGCAAGCCGTTGGTGCCATAAGTGTAGTTCAAAACAGCGATTTTTACCCCTTTCAAATTGAAAATCGGAGGATATTCAATGTCGCGATGATCTTTATTTATATACGCACCAACTGAATACATTCCCTGCTCTTTTATCATCTGAATGGTGCGCTCCAAACCTTTACTTCCACGGTCAAGAATGTGATTATTAGCTATTTGCATCACATCAAAGCCACAATCTTTCAAAGCAAAAAGGAGTTCGTCGGGAGCAGAAAATTGCGGATAACCGGAATAAGGTTTTCCGCCAATAATGGTTTCAAAATTGCAGAATGCCAAATCGGCAGACTGAACGATGGGTTTAATGAACTGAAAAACAGGCGTGTAGTCGAGGGAATTCGTTTTGGGGATGTGTGAGGCGTACATTTGGGGCATGTGGTGCATAACATCCCCGGCAAAAATCAGCGTGATGGGCTCCGACGGTTCATCGTCCAATTTTTGAGTACTTCCCTTATTATTCTCTGAAATACAAGAACTTAGGAAAATAATCAGTAATAAATAAATGTATTTTATCAAGGTATAACTAAGTTCAGAAGTTTAAATTTCAAGTTTGTAGGCTTTGAATACACTATAAACTAAACAATCATCCCTCCCACAATCTCACTCACCGACTTAAATCCATTGTCATCCAGATACTTATCTATTCCATCCACAATTTTCACCGAAATAGCCGGATCAATAAAATTAGCCGTTCCAACTTGAATTGCCGAAGCTCCAATCAACAAAAATTCGATGGCATCCGTCGCATTCATAATGCCTCCAAGCCCTACAACAGGGATTTTCACGGCATTTGCCACCTGCCAAACCATCCGAAGTGCAATCGGTTTAATGGCAGGACCGGAAAGTCCACCGGTGATGGTAGAAAGCAGTGGTTTGCGGGTTTTCGCATCCACAGCCATCCCAAGCAGGGTATTTATCACCGACAAGCTGTCAGCGCCCTCCGCTTCAACCGCACGGGCAATTTCAGCCACATCGGTCACATTTGGCGAAAGCTTCACCATCAATTCCTTTTTATATACTTTCCGAACGGCTCTCACCACTTCCGAAGCAAGCGGACAACTCACTCCAAAAGCCATCCCTCCTTCCTTCACATTCGGGCAGGAAATATTGAGTTCAATGCCCGGAATTTTCTCCAAATCGTTCACAATTTCGGCCGTTGCAACGTAATCTTCGACCGTAGAACCGGACACATTTACAAATACATTTGTATCGAAGTCTTTTATCTCCGGATAAATGTGATTAACAAAGTAATCAACACCCTTATTTTGCAGTCCCACAGCGTTTAACATACCTGAAGGAGTTTCTGCCATGCGCGGATATGGGTTTCCCTGACGTTCGCGAAGGGTGGTTCCTTTTACAACAATGCCCCCTATTCGCCCTAAATCCATGAAGTCCAAATACTCTGTACCAAAGCCAAAGGTACCCGATGCGGTCATCACCGGATTTTTCAATTGTATCGTACCTAAATTTGTTGTTAAATCTGCCATTTTAATTTTGTAACATTAAAGATTGGACCTTCTGTACAAACGCATAAATTTCCTTCTATTGTGTCGGTCACACAGCATAAGCAAGTGCCAATTCCGCATCCCATCAGGTTTTCCAACGAAACTTCGCAGAAAATGCCATTTTCCTGCGCGTAGCGAGCCACAGCTTTCATCATGGGTGTTGGGCCACAAGTGAAAATATAATCGAAATCAGGGCTATTTAAGCACGAATGCTGAGTAATATAGCCCTTTTCACCATGCGTTCCGTCTTCCGTGGTGGTAAATACCTCGCCGTATCGGCTGAATTCTTCCAATTGTAACAAATCCACTTCGGAACGTGCGCCGATCATAAAGTTACATTTGAAACCGTGACGATGAAGCCATTCGCCGTACATCAGCATCGGTGCTACACCCACACCGCCTCCTATCAGGGCAATTCGGGCGTTTTTATCAGCAGGCACGGTAAAGGTATTTCCCAGCGGAAAAATCAAATTCATCACTTCTCCGGCTTTCATTTCGGCCATACGACGCGTTCCGGCGCCCACAACCTGTATCAAAAGCCACAGCTCGTTGCGCTCGGTGTCCACAAAGTTAATTGAAATCGGACGTCTGAGGAAGGTCTCAGGAGAGCCGTCCACACGTATTTGTGCAAATTGTCCGGGGAGAATTGGCGGTAATTTTTCGCTGTGCGTAAGCTTCAAAAGCACGTACTGATAGTTCAGTCGCACGTTTTCTACAACGGTAAGATCTAGAATGAATTTCTTCATCGGATTGCTTGTAATTTTTGATGCAAAATTACGAAAATCTATGCACATTTACAATCCGTTTGTTTTTATTTACGTTTTGCGAAGCCCTAACTTATCTCAAAATTCAAAACATAGTAAACAATAGATTTATTGACCTATTTTTTTTATAAGAAAACATAGTTTAAAAATATCGAAGATATTTTTTTCTATGTTTCGAAATCAGGAGAGAAGGACTTCTGAAAATTTTATTTCCCTTCAAATTCCTGAAAAGTATTATCATCGTAGTAAACGATAATTTTTTTTACCTGCTTCGAAGAAATTTGTGAATTTGTGATCGAATGAATGACTTCTTCTGAAATTTTCTCTATTTTTTCCTCTTTGGTGATTTTTTCTGAACCAGAATTTTGGGGTTTATTTCCCTCGTAACTCATTGGTTTACTTTTATTTTCTTCATTTTCTTCGAAGAGCGAGAGCGTTTGTGGTTGCTTTATTCCGCGATACATTTGCCCGACGCCAAGAATAAGCCAATCTGAACTAATTGTGCGGTAACGTTCCAAAATTCTTTTCAGCACATCAAGGCTCGGATTATTTCTTCCATTCAGGATGTGCGATAGCGTAGGGCTCTTAATTCCAATTTCAGAAGCAAACTGTGTTGCATTCAAGCCTTCTTCTGCCATTACTTTTTTTATGCGATCCTTTTCAGTTTCCATAATTTCAGATAGAAATGTAAATATTAAACTTTATAAAGTAAAAGCAAAGATATGTAAATATTTTTACATTTGAAATTATTTCACAAAAATATAAACAACTGAATAGCTATAACATTTGTTACACATATAATTGTATCACTACATGGAACTAAATTAGAAATTAAATAGCTATTATAAAGTATTTTATGTAGATTAATTAAACAAAACGCTATAATTAAATTAATAGTTTATTTATTGCTATTTAATTAGTCTGAATAATAAGTATTTAAATCAAAATATCTAATAAATAATGCCCTATATTGAATAGAATTTATTTTTATAAACAATATACTAAACTAAATAATTAATTATTTATCGTAAATTACTGATTAATCGCATTTTACAATTTATAAAAATGGAATTAAAGTTACTGTAAATTAGATTTAATATTTTTGTAAATATAAGTATTTATGTAAATTTATTGCTTTCTATTTGTAATTTGACGAGTATTATTCTTGTGGAAACATTTGTAAAATAACAAATGTTTGCCTGCTATTTTGTCAGTTGTCGTATTTTTGTTAATCGAATTTATTAGATCATTATTTCCCATTTCTTCACTTGAAAAATTTGTCATGATTTTTTCGATGACTAATTTTAATTATGGAAAAGTGAGAGATCTTACCAAGTAAAACTCCCACTCTAATAATTAACCGGATGGAATGTGGATGTAATTGATAGAAATTTGTGGTGAGCTAACTGAAAAAGCTTGGATGGTGATAAAATTAGCTGAAATTTGGCTCTTTTTAAAGAATGTAGTAAACGCAGAACTCATAAAACCGATTTATATTCTTATATATCAGCAAGATACATGATTTTTGACGCGCTGAGAATTGAATAAAATAAATTTGATAGGTCTTTGTGAGGAAATATTTGGAAAAATTGGAGGGAAAGTTAAAGATTTGGAGAAGGAAAAATTTCCATCAACTGCTACTCTATTTTCAGGCATAAAAAAATCCGAACAAATTTCTTTGTCCGGATTTCAAATATTTATGTTGCTGATTTATTTCGCTTTTTCCTCGTTTTCGTTTGCAAGATCAAGGTCCACTAAAATTCTACCGCAGTATTCACAAACGATAATTTTTTTGCGTGAACGAATGTCCAATTGGCGCTGAGCCGGGATTTTGTTGAAGCATCCACCACAAGCATCACGCTGAACAGGTACTACTGCCAAACCATTGCGTGCATTTTTACGAATGCGTTTGAATGCAGTAACCAAACGTGGTTCAATCATTGTCTCGATTTTTTTGGCGCGCTCGCGAAGCTTTTCTTCTTCTTGTTTGGTCTCAGAAACAATCTCGTCCAACTCCCCTCTTTTCTCGTCCAGGTCAAGTTTACGTTCCGATAATTGCTTGGCTGTCTGCTCTTTTTCTTCTTTTTTGGTTTCCAAAGACGCAGTATATTCGCGAATTCTTTTCTCGCTCAATTCAATTTCAAGTGTCTGAAACTCAATTTCTTTCGAAAGATTATCGTATTCACGGTTGTTACGAACGTTATTTTGTTGCTCCTGATAACGCTCAATTTTCATTTTGCTTTCCTCAATTTCCACCTTTTTACCGGTAATCATCGTCTGATATTCAGCCAGTTCAGTCTCGTAATTTTCCAAACGAGTGCTCAAACCAACGATTTCATCTTCCATATCCTGAACTTCAAGCGGAAGATCACCTCTCAATGTTTTGATTTCATCAATTTTGGAATTTACCTTTTGAAGGTCGAAAATTGCTTTCAGCTTATCCTCAACGGTGATTTCTTTCTCTTGTTTGCTTGCGGTAGCCATATTTTAATAATAATTAATTGGGTTTGTATTTACTTCCGAAATTCGGACTGCAAAGTTAGGAATTTTTTTTGTAATTATCTCATAAAAAACATCTTTTGTGAATTGCTCGCTCTCGTAATGACCGATATCGGCAATCAAAATTTTGTTTTCTGCATCAAAAAACTCGTGGTATTTGAAGTCGCCCGAGATATAGACATCCGCGCCGTGCGCCAATCCGTTACGCAAAAATTCACTTCCGGAACCACCACACAGCGAAACTTTCTTTATTTTTCGACCTGTGAATGGCGTGTGACGAACCACAGAAAGTGAGAAAACTTTTTTCAAATAATCCAAAAATTGCTTTTCATCCATCTCCTGCTCCAACTCGCCCACCATTCCCAGACCAACTGTATTCCAGCTATTTAGTAATGGAAAAATATCAAAAGCCGGTTCCTCGTATGGATGTGCTTGCAATAAAACTGATAGAACTTTACTTTGCAAATACTTTGGTAGAATGACTTCTACACGTGTTTCCGGTTCGGAATGAAGTTTGTTTTTTTCACCAACAAATGGATTGGCGTTTTCATTTGCACGGAAAGTTCCGGTTCCATCTGAATTAAAACTGCAACTGTCATACTCACCAATATGCCCAGCACCTGCTTTGAATAGTGCCTGTTGCACATTTTCCACATGTTCCTGCGGAACGAACGTAACCAATTTCAGCAAAATTTCTGATTTTGGTTGAAGAATTTGGCGGTTTATCAATCCGATTTTATCTGCAATTTTTCCATTCACGCCGTTTTTCACATTATCCAAATTGGTATGTGCGGAATAAATGGCGATGTCATTTTTGATAGCTTTGACAACGCATCGCTGAATGTAATCTTGCCCTACTATCTTCCTCAATCCTCTGAAAATCAACGGATGATGAGAAATAATCAGGTTACAATTTTGCTTAATCGCTTCATCAATCACCTCTTCCGTTACATCGATAGAAATCAGCGCACCGGTCACACTCATCAACTTATCGCCCACGAGCAAACCTGCATTGTCATAGCTTTCCTGCAATGCCAATGGTGCAAATTCTTCAATGATGGATGTGATTTCTGAAACGGTCATATTTTTTTAAAGTTTGAAATTAGAAGGCAGAAATTAGAAATTTTAAGATCGAAGCACGAAAAATCAAACATTAATGTGCTTATTATAAACTATTTACTGCAAACTATAAACTAAAAACTATCCTCCCATTTTCCGATTTGCCATCGGTTTTTGAGCTACTTTCGGTTGTTTAACCTGAACTTTTGGTTCTTTTTTGGCTGTTGGTTTAGCTTCTTTTTTGGCTTTTTCTTTTACTTCGGTTTCTTTTTCGCCTTTTTCCTCAGAAGCTTCGTCTTCTTTCTCGATAAAATCAGTCAAATTATTATCAATCAAGATGTTGTACCAGGAAATCAATTTGCGGATATCGCTTGGATAAACACGATCTTTGTCGTATTCAGGAAGCACTTCTTCCATGTATTTTCTCAGCGTATCGTTGTCAGCTTTCGGGTCAATAGTCGCTTTTGCACCATTTTCTTTAGCTTTCACTTTTTCAAGAACTTCGCCAAGTGGCATTTCTTCTGTTTCGGTAAAAATAGCGATGTCGCCCAATGAAACAGCTTTATCACGCGCATAGGCCGGAATTCGCTTGCCGTCGGCAAGACCTTCAACGATCAACATGTTTTTTCCTTGTGAAACAAGTTTGTAAAGTCCGGGTTTTCCGGTTATGGATAAAATTTCTTTTAACATAAAAATAAAATTTACGATATACGATTTTTGATTTTTGATTTAGAAAAAAAAATCTGATTTTGTCATCAGATTTTATTTAACACAAAAGTAAGTAATAATTTTGCAATATCAATGTAGCAGACGAGATTTTAGGATAAATTTAGACTATAAAACGAACCTCTCCAACTCCTTCAACGTAATTCGTCCCTCATAAATGGCTTTTCCAAAAATTACAGCGGGAATTCCGGCTTCTTCTAATTGCTCAATATCTTGAATGCCACTCACTCCCCCACTTGCAATCAAATACGCGTCTGATAGCCTGCGAAGAATATCTTTATAGAGTTCAATTGCAGGTCCTTCGAGCATGCCGTCTTTGCTAATATCAGTGCAAATAACTTTGGAAATACCTTTTTCGAAATACTGATTGAGAAATGGAATTAATTCTATTTCAGTCGTTTCAGTCCAACCTCCAACAGCAATTTTTCTTTCTTTTACATCGGCGCCGAGAATGATTTTTTCAGCACCGTATTTATCAATCCAGGAAGAAAAAACATCCGGATTTTTCACGGCGATACTTCCGCCTGTAATCATGGACGCACCGCATTCAAATGCAATTCTCAAATCATCATCCGACTTTAATCCTCCTCCAAAATCAACAACTAAATCGGTTTTAGAAGTGATATTTTCAAGGACTTTATAGTTGACAATGTGCTGAGACTTAGCCCCATCCAAATCCACCAAATGCAATCTTTTAATTCCAGCATCAGCAAACATTTTGGCAACTTCCACCGGATTTTCATTGTACACGGTTTTCTGCGCATAATCACCCTGCGTCAATCGGACACATTTTCCCTCAATAATATCAATGGCCGGGATTATTTCAATCACATCTTTTCCTTTCCTTCGTAGTAGTTTATAAACGCTTTGTTGACCAGTCGCATACCGCCCGGAGTTGGATAATCGCCTGTAAAATACCAATCGCCTTGGTGATTTGGACAGGCTTCATGAAGTCCTTCAACTGTCTGAAACACAATCTCAACCGGACAATCCACTTCAATTGGCGTAAGCATTTTAGCTATTTGACGTGAGATTTCTTCCTGAGTAAACGGACTGTAAATTTCTTTCACATAATTCACAACATCCTCTTTTATGTAATGCTCCTGCGCTTTACTTTTGTGGTAAACTTCTTCAATAATTTTTTCTCTTCCGGTTTCTTTGAGAAGCGCTATGGCAGCTCTGAAAGCACAGAATTCACTCATCATTGACATGTCAATTCCGTAATAATCTGGATAACGAACTTGTGGCGAGGAAGAAACGATGACAATTTTCTTAGGTTCAAGTCGATTGATAATTGATAAAATACTCTGTTTCAACGTTGTACCTCGTACGATTGAGTCATCAATTACAATTAAATTATCTTGTTTTCCTCTGCGAATGGAACTCCAAGTTACGTCATACACGTGCTTCGCAAGATCATTTCGCTCTTTATTTTGAGAAATAAAGGTTCGAAGCTTAATATCTTTTATCAGCACTTTTTCGATGTGCGGATCAATACCAGTTAGCTCTTTTATCCCTTGCGTCATGCCATAAAAAGCAACTTCAGCCGTATTTGGAATAAAAGAAAATATAGAATTTTCAATTTCGCCGTTAACAGATTTCAATATTTGCTTGGACAAAGACCCTCCAAGTTTTTTTCTTTCCTTATAAATTTCAACGTCATTTCCGCGAGAAAAATAAATTCGCTCAAAAGAACAAGGTTTGGGATCTTGAGTTGGAATTCGAATGGTATCAAAGTAAATCTGACCATTTTTCTTAATAATCATTATCTGGCCAGGTTTCAGTTCATGGATATTTTCTTCAGTTACACCCATTACAGTCTGTAATGCAGCACGTTCAGAAGTAACGACAGCAATTTCATCATCTTGATAATAAAATGCTGTGCGAATTCCATCCGGATCACGAAAAGCGAAGGCATCACCGTGTCCCAACATTCCACAAATCACATAACCACCATCCCAGTTTTTCTCTGATTTACGAATAAAAGAAGGTATATCCAGCTGTTCTTCAATCTTTTGCGTGATTTGAACGTCGTTGGTATAACGCTTTTTGATTTGTTCGTATTCTGCCTGAACCTCGTTATCCAGCTTATTTCCAAGTGATTCAAGCATCAGAAAAGTATCCGCTTTATCACGAGGATGCTGACCTTGATTTGTCAAACGCTCAAAAATTTCATCCACATTCGTTAGATTAAAATTTCCGGCAAGTACCAAAGTCCGAGCTTTCCAGTTGTGGCGACGTAAAAAAGGATGAATATAAGAAAGTCCACTCCAGTTGGTAGTGCTGTATCTGAGATGTCCGAGGAAAAGTTCTCCTGCAAACGGAAGGTTCATTTTAGCATACACAGGATCGTCAATTTGACCGTTGTGCTGCTCCATTTTATCATTTATATTGCCAAAAATCTGCTGAATAGCATTTTTTCCCTCCACACGCTCTCTCCAGATGTACTCTTCACCTGCAGGAATATCAAGTTTCAAGGTGGCAATCCCAGCCCCTTCCTGGCCGCGATTATGTTGTTTTTCCATCAAAAGATACATTTTATGCAAACCATATTGCCATGTATCATACTTTTTTTGATAATAATCCAGTGGCTTCAAAAGCCTAACCATTGCTATTCCACACATAAATGCTTGTGATTTTTATTTCAAATTTCCGTTAAAAAAAGAAGTTGCAAATTTCCGATTTTTTCGCCAAATATTAAAGTTAATTCTATATTTTTTTCAAGAAATTTATTGCTCCAAATTTACAATTGTACGTCCTTTTAGTTTTCCTTTCAGTATCAAAGAAATAGCTTCCGGAAGTTCATTCAGAGTAATTTCATTGTAAATATTCAGCAAATTTTCCGGTTTCCAATCCGATGCAAGTTTCTGCCAAAGTTTGGCGCGAAGTTCCATGGGATAATTTTGAGCAGAAATTCCAATCAAGGAAATTCCTCGTAAAATAAAAGGGAAAACCGATATATATAATTCCGTGGAAGACACACTTCCACAAGTAGTCACAACTCCAAGCGGATTCAAACTTTTCAAAATATTTTCTAAAATTGGACCTCCAACCGTATCAATTCCACCGGCATATTTTGAAGATAAAATCGGTTTTTTATCCAAAGCCAAAAAATCATTTCTAGAAATAATTTCTTTTGCTCCAAGGCCTTCAAGAAATGGAAATTCTGTCTCTTTGCCGGAAACTGCCACAGTATCATAACTCATTTTATTCAAAATACTTAACGCAACTGAACCAACACCTCCTGTAGCACCCGAAACAATGATTTTTCCATTTTCTGGTTTCACTAATTCTGAAAGACGGCTATAAGAAATGCCAGCGGTAAAGCCTGCGGTTCCAATAATCATAGCTTCTTTCAAACTAAGATTTTCGGGTAATTTCACCACCCATTCTGCCGGAACACGTATATACTGCCCAAAACCGCCAGACGTATTCATTCCCAAATCGTAACCGGAAACGATAACTTTTTCTCCTTCTGTAAAAGACTTGCTTTCGCTCGACACTACAATTCCAGCTGCATCAATTCCAGGTGTGTGAGGATAATTTTTAGTAACTCCCTTATTTCCAATGGCTGAAAGTGCATCTTTATAATTTAGCGAAGAATAATGTACACGAATCAAAACATCGTTTATCGGTAAATCATCTATGTTTAATTCTTTAACTTCCTGAATGTAATTACCATCTTTTTCGGAAACGAGAAGCGCGTTGTATTTAATATTTTCCATTGTGATGTTTATATAAAAAATTCAAACTGAAGCAAATAAAAAAAGTTGAGCTAAACCCAACTTTTTTGCTATATCGCTATTATTTAATCATTTTGCTGTTTGCTGAGGAGCAGCTTGTGGAGCCTGCTGAGCGTTGTCTCTCATGGAACAAGTTCCGTTAAAAATTGCATTTGGCTCAACAATCAGAGATTTAATTTTTACGTCGCCATTCAGTTCTGCAGTTGATCTAAGTGTCAGGGAATTAGACGCTAAGATATTGCCATTGATTTTTCCGATTATTTCAGCATTCGCACAAGTCAAAGAACCTTTCAAATATCCTTTCTCGCCGATTACCACTTTATTTTTACCGAAAATATCACCTTCTACTTCACCATCCAAACGAAAATCGGATTCAACTGTCACCTTTCCAACAATTTTGGTTCCGGCTGCAATAATATTAATAATGCCATTCCCAAAAGTTGATGTATTTTTATCTGTATCCTCTAAAAATCTTGCCATAATTCTAATTTTATAAGATTATTTTATTTTGTATTTTATTTTTTGACCTTCGAAAAACCTCATTTTACATAGCTAAATCAACGATAACAATATTACTCCAAAGGTTAAGGTTTTTATTTTATTTGATTTTTCAAAATTAAAAAATAATTGCTAATTAAAAAAGTTTTTTGTCAAATAAAAACTTCTATCAATTCCATTAAATTACAGGCCGTGGAACGAAATCTTTTTTCAGTCTGTTATTTGATTTATAAACCGTTAATTCAGCGTCTTCCAACAAAATTGATTTTGGATAGCGAATCGTGCCATCGCTGGAAGCGGTCATTTGATCTTCCACGCCCAAAACGCGACGCATAGTTTTCATTGTTTGTCCAAAATTGAATGCCGCTGAAAATTCTATTTCTTCACCCGTTTCCACATTCACTTTTCGGTGAAGTTTTCCATCTGTATTGATAATGTAAGCATATTCAAGTCCTTGAAGTTTAGCTTCTTCCATCAAAAGATTTTTGATGTCGTTGTAACTGAAACGCTCATTTCCAGTCAATGTAATCACGCCATCCAACATTCCACTTCGGGCATTTCCATTGGATGTCAGGTAATTTTTCACAGGCTGACGAGATGTTAACATGCTTTTCAAAATTCCGTTTTGAATTAAAACAATGCTGTCCGGCGGTATAACTGCCTGAATATCAATCGGTGCTAAATCTCGTTTCACACCTGCCAGATTTTGAGCTTTTTCGCCGTAATCCACTTTCATGGAAAGTTGCTTTGAAATGACACGAATTCCGGGCATATTTTGGTAATGATTACCGTTTGAAAATCTCGTTTTAGGTGAAGTAAATAAATTATTAACAATTTGATTTACAACACTTTCTACTTGTCCATCGACAATCAAAAGCGGTCCCATATACGGATCATCTTGATTTTCAGTGATATATTTTATTTTATATTCAGAAATAATATCTTCAACGGCTTTATTTAGCTGTGCTTCAGTTGGAAATGCGCTGAGTTTATTTAATCTGAAAGTTCTGTAAGCCATCACATCTTCGCCTTTTTCAGTCACACCACGTAGCGAAATGTTGAAGCTTCCATTTTGTGATGGATAGCGGTACATAGAGCCTTCTGTGTCATAATATCTGGAAATATTTCTGCTGAAGCGCAATGTTGTATTCATTCCTTCAACCAACAATTTTTCCTTTTTTACTCTGTCCGCCAGCAATTTACTAATTTTCAGCGAGAGTTTTTTCGCCGGTTTGAAATCGTATTTTTCAAGTTCTATGTCGCGAATAAACACAGTAGCTTCTCTTTTTTCAAAATCATTCAGTTCCAATTCTTCCTTCTTCAGATTTTCCTGTTTGAGCCATGCCATTTTATCCACATAATTTCGTGCAGCACTTTTGTACATTCCATCCAAATTCAGCCAAATGGCAGTACGAATAGCTTTTTCGTCCTTATCCACGGGAATTGAAAAACGATTTGTGTTGCTGTTAAAATTTTGCGTGCGATGATAGTCTCCCACCAAAATTGTTGCTCCTGCATTGATAGATCTGCGATTATCGGTTTCTTCGCTGCTTTCTTTGCCAAATGAAGTTACATAATTATAATCAAAATCCGTTTCGTTGGATAAAATGCTGATGAAAAATGGTCTGGCCAGACTATCGCGTTTGAATTCAGCTTTTGCTCGGTCGGCTTCTACTTTCATAGCATTCAGCACCACATCGTCGGTCTGTGCTTTTAGCGAAAAAGAAAATATTGCAATGCTAACTAAAGCTATATATTTCAATGAATTGAAGTTCATAATTTGTTCGAATTAAAAAATTAAATTAAGGTCTTTCTAAAATAAATGGATCTGTTTTTTGAGAATCTCCGGTTTTCTGAAACTCCAATTCTTTCACAAGCATCGAAGGCGCAACCGCAGAAACTGGAACTCCACCCGACAATGCGCCACAAATTCCGTTGAAAATTTTCTGATCGTTTGATTCGGCAATAATCTGTGAAAATGCTGCTAATGGCGTACCTACAATGTTAATTCCGCGGACTAATTCATCCGGAGTTCCGTCGGTATAAACTCTGTAAACAACCAACGGAGTAAGGTAAAACGCATTTGCTGACGCTGCGCTTGTCATAGTCAAACCGCCGCTCACTTTATCAATTCTATATCCAAATTTGAGATTTCTTTTCTTCAATTCATCTATAAAAAGTTTATTCAGTTCCTCTGTCGAAATCGGATTTGAACTTTCAATAATCATATTCGATTGACGAGCTTCCGTACCAACACCTAAATTTCCTCTGCCATGCCCATTTGAAACCGGAAATCCTTCGATTGGAATTCGGCTCATCAAGAAATTTTTCAAAACTCCGTCTTTAATTACTTCCACTTTTTGACCTCTGATACCTTCATCATCGAATTTATAATCACCACTCAGAATGGTATTTCTGTATTTATCCACCGTTGGGTCAAAAGTTACTGAAAGTCGCTCAGGAAGCACAGTTTCACCAATTTTCTTTTTCAAAGTTTGAGCATCAAATCCGGATTTCATACGTGCACCTTCAATTCTGTGACCGAAAAATTCGTGAAAAAACACGCCGCTCACTTCACCACTCAACAAAACCGGACCGGTATAACTGTCGATTTTTGGTGAAGCTTTCAAGGCAGACAAATTTTCACTTAATTTTGTTACATCAGCTGTAATAGCCTCATAAGAAGGAAGATCGCTCACTTTTCGGCCAAAATAAGTCTGATTGTCCTGCAAAATCATTCCATCTTCTGCCATTACAATACCGCCCACATAAATTCGAATTTGCGGATCGTTTTGCACAATGCTCGCTCCATCCGTGTCAATAAAATATTGTCTAGTCAGACTTGCACTTGTATTCACATAGTTTACAAGGATATTTCTATTATCACCCAAAATTTTGGATAAAGCATTATTTCGTTGAAGCATTTGATTTTCATCAAAGCCCAAATCAGAAAATTTCATTGGTTTTTCATAATATTGTGATGCTTTTTCCACTGAAAAATCGGGAGATTTATCTTCTTCTTCAGGACGAGTAGTTTGCTCCGTTACGTTGGATTCGAGTTCATCTTTGGCTTCGGAATAAGCTTGTTGCAATGCACGCCAAAGTGAAAGTTTAATCTCCTCTTCCACATCATTATCAGGCAATCCTACACGAGTGATATTGCGCATATTTCCAGAATAGTGCATATTATCAAAATTTCGGTTTCCTACGCGCATCGAAATAGCCATTTGGCGATTTTTTCGGTAATCATTCTCAGAAGTAGCGCCATAATTGCTCGCAACCGTGTGCGATTCGTCTTCATCAACACGGATACTAATGTAATACACAGGCACTTCCAGATTTTTCATCACTTCGTAATTTCTCATCAATTCTTTTTTCAGAATTTCAGTGATTTTATCCTGGGATTTTACTTGAAAATTGCCCAGAAAAATTAAACCGAGTGACAATAATACGATTTTTTTCATTAATGTGTTTGTTAAAATTATATGAATAAAAAAAACATTCTGCAAGTGTTTTTCTTGCAAAATGCATACAAAGATAGCAGTTTTAGGGCAGATAAAGAGGGAATTTCTGAGTTTTTTAAATAATTAATTATTTTTTTCCTTTTATTGTTATAAAAGAAGTAACTTTGCTTTTAAGTCTTGCTTTATGATGCAAATTAAACATTACAAACACACAGAAATCGATTTTAAGAAATGGGACAATGCCATAGATCGAGCCAAAAACAGCTTGATTTATGCTCAATCCTGGTATTTGAATATCGTTTCGCCACAGTGGGAAGCATTGATTGTTGGGAATTATGAGATTGTAATGTCGCTTCCGGTTAAGAAGAAGTTTGGAATAAAATACTTGGTTCAACCGATTTTGACGCAGCAGTTGGGAATTTTTTCGGAGCGAGAAATTGAAGAAAAAACGGTTGAGGAGTTTATTCAAAAAATTCCTTATTTCAGTTACGAACTGCATCTAAATGAGCAAAATAAAACAAAAATTGCTCAGCCAAGAGTGAATTTATTGCTTGATTTATCGGCGGATTTTTCGGAATTGGAATCAGGTTTCTCTAAAAATACACTTCGCAATATCAATCTTGCTAAGAAACACGAAATAAGCACTACTGAAATTGATAATCCGAAGGAATTTTTGGAGTATTATTTTAATACAGAAACCAATTTCTCAAAACCGGATGAAACTATTTGCAGAAAATTAATTGAAAAAGGATTTGAAAATCAATGTATTAACTTATTCTTAGCAAAGAATAAAAACGCAGAAACAATTGCTGCATTTTGTTTATTAAAGTCGAAAGGAAGATTAATAAATTTGTTGCCAATATCAAATGCAGAAGGAAAAGAGACTTCGGCTATGTTTTTATTGATTGAAAATATTATAAAAATGAATTCTGGCACAGATAAAGTGCTTGATTTTGAAGGTTCTATGATTGATGGCATCGCGCGCTTTTATAGAGGATTTGGTGCCGCGCAAACAGATTATTATTTAATTAAGAAATTCAGACCGAAAATTTTGTTGGGAAAATTATGAAAGTACTTTTTATATCAGCCTGGTACCCAAATCGATACGACAGTATGGAAGGATTATTTGTGCGAAAACACGCCGAAGCAGTCAATCTGTATGCTGATACCAAAGTGCTTTATGTTCATGCCGACAAAAACATCGAGAAATTTGAGATTGTCAGGCAAAATAGCAATCAAATTGAAGAGATTATTGTTTATTATCCATCGCCAAAATCGGGTTTTCTTAAAAAGTTCGTAAAGTCAATCAACTACTTCAAAGCATATAAAATTGGATTAAAAACCTTAATTTCAGAAGGTTGGTTACCTGAAATTGTGCAAGCAAACGTATTTACACGAACGGCTTTTATTGCCTACTTAATCAAACTAAAATACAAAATTCCTTTCGCTGTCATAGAGCATTGGACGCGCTATTTCAGAGAGATTACTTTTTCCAATTCTTTACATAAGTTTATTTCAAATTTTACCTGCAAAAAGGCAGATGCAGTGCTTCCTGTGACTTTTCACTTGCAAAAAAACATGGAACTTCACGGCATGAAAAACACGAATTATCAAGTTGTAAACAATGTATGTGAGGATTGGTTTTTTGAGAAAAAAGCATCACTGAACAACTCAAAAGCAAGAATTCTTAATGTCACTTGCTTTGATGATGCGCATAAAAATATCACCGGAATTTTGCGAGTTGTCAAGGAATTAAGTAAAAAACGAGATGATTTTGAAGTGTATTTGATTGGCGATGGAGTTGATTTGGAAAAGATTAAAGATTACTATAATACTCTCGGAATTCCTGCGGGATTAGTACATTTTACAGGTTTATTGGAAGGGAAAGCATTGGTAGAAGAATTTCAAAACTGCGATTTTACGATATTATTTTCAAATTATGAAAACATTCCGGTGGTGATTTCGGAAAGTTTCGCTTGCGGTAAACCTGTGATTTCCACATCAGTAGGCGGAATCAATGAGCATATAAATGATGAAAATGGAATTTTAATTGAAAAAGGAGATGAAACTGCATTGTTAAATTCAATTGACTTTATGATTGATAATTATAAAAAGTACAACGCAGAAAAAATCCAACAAAAAGCCTACGAAAAATACAGTTACGAGCATGTAGGAAAGAGATTAAGTGACATTTACAAGCAAATTTTAGATTTATGACCGGCAAAGAGCGAATAGCAGCAATAATAAAATTGCTAAAAAAACTGACACGTACTCCATCCTCCATTTTTTTGATTTTGAAAGATGAAACTGAATTTCAAAAGCATCTTCAAAAAAAATACGGAAAAACTGAATTTCCAACTATCGACATTCGGTATTTTTTAAAAAAAGGTGAAACTGAAATAAACAATTACTCTTTTTTAGAGGGCGGATCATTAGTCACTGATTTGGCACTTTTGAAGTCATTGGCTGCAAAATTTGAAGCTTGCGATTACTTGGAAATTGGAAGTTGGCGAGGCGAAAGCATTGTAAATGTGGCAGATGTGAAAAACAGTCAGTGCGTTTCTATCAACTTGTCGCCAGAGGAAATTATTGCACGTGGATTTCCTGAAAAATACGCGAATGAACATAGCGTATTGATGAAAGGCAGAGAAAATATTCAATCAATATATGCTGATTCACAAGAATTTGATTTTGCGAGTTTAAACAAAAAGTTCGATTTGATTTTTGTGGATGGCGACCATAAATACGAAGCTGTAAAATCGGATACAGAAAATGTGTACAAATTGTTGAAAAATGAAAATTCAGTGATAGTCTGGCATGATTACGGTTTTGATCCGGTGACGCCGAGACATTCGGTCATTTCGGCAATTTTGGATGGCATGCCCGCTGAGACTCACAAACATATCTATCACGTTTCCAATACGATGTGTGCTATCTACACTCGTTCGAATGAGGTAATTTCATTTATTGAAAATGACACTGAAAAAGCAAATAAGGTATTTAATTTGAAACTGGAAGCAGCAGATTTTCCGCCTAAAACTTCATAATACTTACAATCATTTTTCTGAAAATCCTGTTGCGCAAACCCTTTTTATTCAAAGGCATTGAATAGCTTTGAAATGCATCTTTGGTAAATGGAAATTTTCGTAAATATTTTGCTGCTTTTATGAAATTCAAAATATTAAAATTCGGCATCAAAGCTCCTGATAATGAATAAGTAAACTGCTTCACTACTGCCTGATAAAACTCTGATTTGTACGTTTTAAAAATCTCTTCTTTTTTCAAAAAATCATACAAGTGATATATCCCTGCTCCACGCCTTTCATAACCAATATACGAATACGTTCTTCCTTCGTTTTTGTTATGGAAAACATGAAAATAGAGCGGCCAATTTACGATAGAAATTTTATCAGATTTTTGAATGCATTCTGTCTGAAAAAGCACATCTTCGGGTGTAATTTTGGCCGAATTAACGAATTGGATATCATGAGATTGTAAGAATTCTCTCTTATAAATATTATTCGTTACCAAAATAAAAACTGCTCCGTTTGGATTTTCTCCACCGAAACTAATTAAATCTCTCAAAATCTGCTGTTTTAAGTCTGTTTTTTCATCCACATCAAACTCATAAACAGTTGTTTTTTCATTTTCAACGTATGCAGGCAGTGACAGCACAATTTCCGATTGATTTTGCAATGCATTTTCATAAAGTTTCTCGTACATCGTCAAATCCCGGTAATCATCGTGGTCAGAAAAACTGATAAACTCACCCTTTGCAACCGCAATTCCTCTATTTCGAGCATAGCCAACATGCAAATTTTCTTCGTTTTCTATAATGATAATGCGCTCATCTTTAGCTGCATATTCCTTGGCAATACTATCAGAGCCATCAGTCGGCCTATCCAAAACTAATATGATCTCAATCTCTAGCAACGTCTGATTCACAAGCGTATCAAGGCATTTCCGCAAGTGCTCACCGGCATTGTGAATAGGTACAATTATGCTTATTTTTGGGATTGAGTTCACTGGTTATTTATTTTTTTATATTAAACACGAAATCTATTAAATCTGCTCACAATATTTAATTCAATTCTTTCATTAAAACCAATGGCCATTTCCAATTTTGATAGGCTAATTGCGCAAGTCCGGGAGCCAATATTAACGCCCATAAGTCGTTTTTAAGCACAAAAATCAATAGAAACATAACAATTACAGTGGCAATTCCTGAATAAATTGACGCTTTATAAAATGGTACCTCATTTTTCGACAATAAAAAACCGCCAGCCATTCCGTGATTTTTCTCCAAAAAAGTAATGATTAAAATCACAAAAATCATCACATTACTGAGTAAGAAAGTCTGAGATTTTAATAGTTCAAGCAGTGGATTTCCAAGATAAATCAACATTAGACCACAAATCAAAAACGTATAAATCAGAGTTTTAGCTCCTTTAATATACAGTTTTCGAATACCTTGCAAGTCGTTTTCTACACGAAGATTACTCAGTTTCGGAACGTAAGTTGCATAAAACACATTTCCTAGCGAAGCGATAACGTTAATTGCCTGAACTGTAATTCCATACGAAGCCAATTGCTCCAACGAAACATAGAGCGAACCCACGATAACCGAAGTTTGAAGCACCAAAAATGCGCCCAAACTCGTAATACCCAATTTTACAGAATTTGGTAAAATTACTTGGATAATTTCTTTGTAATTATCTGATTGTAAGCTTTCTAATTTAGATTTTAATGCTTTGGTAAAAAAAGTTCGATAGGATAAAGTGCGTTTAATAATCACAGAAACAGCCTGAGCCACCACAATGGAAATCAAATCCATTCCCATCAACAGCAAAACCACCGAAACCAGCAAATAAAACAGCTGACTTATCACGATGATTTGCTTGTTTTTCTTGACAAGCCCGCGTCCCAGAAGCAGCGAATCAAAATAAAGCGTATATATATTATATGTATTGACCACACAAAACAAAATCCAAGCGATGATAACTTTGCTGAAATCGCCACTAAATCGGCTTTGTATAACAACTATTATATAATACGAACCAAGTGTGGAAAGCACAAAAAAAGCAATAATTGCAATGCGAGCATATAGCCATCTCATAGCCTTGATTGTATCTGCAAGCAACTGATAATTAACACTTTCGTTTAGTTCTTCATTGGATATTCCGGTTTTTCTCAAGGAATTGACGCCAGAAAAAATATAGGTAATATTGCGTGTGAAGGATGGCGAAAATCCAAAATCCAATAACATCACGAGTGAAAAAATTGTCATAAAAACCGACCAAACACCTACCGTTTCAGACGACAACAATCTCAAAATCAACGGAAATAATATTATTCCCGAACCAATTTGAAGGAAAGTAGAAAGGTAATTCCACACCAAATCTTGCTTTCCGATGGTAATTGTTGTCTCGTTTTTCACTGAATGTAAAAGATTAATAACTGCAAATTTACACATTTCATTCGATCACACAATATAAATCGCTGTATTGAATTTTTATAAATATTCAAAAATGTAAAAATACCGAAAACCTATTTCAACATTATCCTTAAAACAATTTATTTAACATTAAAACTCATTTTAAAATGCTAATTTTGCAATTATCAAACTTGATAACATAAATCCATTTTTCATATTAACTATTATGACAAAATCCAGTATCACGCCCAAAATCATTCTTTCTACCATCGGTGGTGGAATTTTATTGACTTCTTGTGCTACGAGCAAAAAAGAGCTGAAAACCGAAGATAATAAACCGCTGAATATCATCTATATTATGTCCGACGACCACACACGTCAGGCAATCAGCGCTTATTCTGACCGCTACGGACTTACCACGCCGAATATCGATAAAATAGCTGAAGAAGGTCTGATTTTCAGAAATAGTTTTGTGGCAAATTCCATTTCAGGACCGAGCCGCGCCTGTATGATTACCGGAAAGCACAGTCACAAAAATGGTTTTATGAACAATGAAAATCATTTTGACGGAAGTCAGCAAACAATGCCCAAACTCCTTCAGCAAGCCGGATATCAAACTGCAATGATTGGCAAATGGCACCTTCATTCAGACCCGACCGGATTTGATTATTGGGACATTTTACCCGGGCAAGGCGATTATTATTCTCCGATAATGTACACAAAAGATAAGCGAACTACTTATCCCGGCGTGTACGTAACTGACTTAATTACAGACAAAAGTATCAATTGGCTTGAGCAGAGAGACCGAAATAAACCTTTCTGTCTTTTTGTGCATCATAAAGCGGTGCATCGGAATTTTATGGGAAATGTTTATTCTGACTTAACTGCCTTTGAAGGTAAAGATTATCCGCTTCCTGGGAATTTTTACGATAATTATGAAGGTCGACAAGCGGCTGCCGAACAAGAAATGACGCTTGCAAAGCATTATTCCTGGGATTATGACTTGAAAGTAAATAGTCCGGATGGCACGCCGGCTGTATATGCATTTGGTGGATATAAACGAATGAATGAGAAGGAAAAAGCCATTTGGGATAGCGTATATAATCCAATTCAACGTGAAATCAATGAGAAAAAACTTACCGGAAATGCTTTGGCTGAATGGAAATACCAACGCTATGTGAAGGATTACCTAAAAACGGCACAAGCAATGGACGAAAGCATCGGAAAACTGATGGATTACTTGAAGGCGAATAATTTGATGGAAAATACGCTGATAATCTATACTTCCGACCAAGGATTTTACATTGGCGAACACGGCTGGTACGACAAGCGATTTATGTACGAAGAAAGCTTCAGTACACCGCTAATTATGCGACTGCCAAAGCGATATAAAGCCATAGGTGATGTGTATGAGTTTGTTCAAAATATCGACCACGCTCCTACTTTCTTGGAAATTGCCGGTGCTAAAGTTCCTTCTGATATTCAGGGCGAATCGTATTTGCCATTGCTAAAAGGTAATCATCCTAAAAACTGGCGACAATCTTTGTATTATCATTTCTACGAATTTCCGGGCGAACACGCCGTGAAAAGACATTACGGCATTCGTACCGAGCGTTACAAGCTTATTCATTTTTATCACGACATTGACACGTGGGAACTTTACGACTTGAAAAACGATCCGGGCGAAATGAAAAACCTCATAAACGATCCAAGTCAAGCCGAAAATATCAAATCACTGAAAAAGCAACTTTGGGATTTGCAAGTAAAATACGACGATCCAATTCGAGAAAAATATCCGTTATAGAATATAAATGAAAAAGGAGCTTTTCGGCTCCTTTTTTTATTTCTTCAAAATTCATTTGTTGTCAGGATTAAATTCCTGCATTACTTTTCCTCGCTCAATCAAATCAGTTGGCATTTCATCCAAATTCTTTAATTGCGTTTTACTTATCTTACTGTTTTCCGGTTTATTGATCAACCATCCTCGTTTAATCAATTCGTTTACTGTGTGATACAAATCGAACTCTGATTTTGCACGAATATTTGGATAGAAAACATTTTTGATAAAATAGTTGGCAATAACAAAGATGATTACTGCACCTAAAAGACTAAATATAAACGAGAAACCAAGTTTCCAAAGCAAATCTGTTGCATTGTCTAAGTTTCCATTATTATTAAAAACAATGGTATAGAAAAAATAAAACAAAATCAAAAACGAAGGAAGAGAGATGCTAAAAATGCCTCTTTGATGCACTCGTTTGCATCTTTTGCAGGAAGGAACCTTCACTCCAATTTCAAGGCAAGTACATTCGTTTCCCTTGTCGCATTTTTCGTTTTTTGCAACTTTATATAATTTGTGGAATGATTCGTATTTTTTCTCGGCGTAGTTTTTTCTACAAAAATGACAAATTGGTTTGCTTTCGTAATCTATTTCTATAATTTCCATCGCGTTAATTTGCAGTTATTGGCTTTAACTTACATTAAACCAATACAATAGATTTTGAGTAGTTTTTTCTTAATAATGTATCTTCAAAGATATTGAAAATTTATGCAATAAACGTTCCAAAACCTGTTATTTTTCTAATAAAAAATCCTCCGCAACAAAAAGTTACAGAGGATTGACTATTATTTGTTATGATCCGATGCACACTAATCGAAAAAGGAACTTTTGCCGAGAATCATTATTCGATAAGATATTTCCAAAGTGCGGGCAAAGGCGAACTTCGTTTAGGCAAAGACGGCAAAGCTTTCCTTCCTAACGACCGCTACCCGTTACCGGAAAAAGAATTTCGGTTGTATTATACTTCACGCTCTGACGAAAGTCAGCAGTTTGAAGTGGTCATTGCCGATAGCTTTGGGAATGAAAAGAAGTTGGAATTTGAGTTCAGTGCGGAGAAAATAGAGAATGAAATTTAATCTAAAATTAGCTGAATTAGTTTCGATTTAATCTGACAGTTAAGGGCAAAATACTTAAATTTGTAAT
>CAZCIU010000040.1:0-25786 GCA_964498765.1 uncultured Paludibacter sp.
ACTACATGGTGGAACTATAAAAACAACAGATATAAAATTAACTTGATTGACACTCCGGGACACGTTGACTTTACTGTAGAAGTAGAGCGTTCACTACGTATCCTTGACGGAGCAGTTGCCGCATTCTGTGCTGTAGGTGGTGTAGAGCCTCAATCAGAAACAGTATGGCGTCAGGCTGAAAAATACAATGTGCCACGTATCGGCTACGTAAATAAAATGGACCGTTCGGGAGCTAACTTCTTTGAAGTAGTTCGTCAGGTACAAGACGTATTGAAGTCAAATCCTTGTCCAATTCAAATTCCAATTGGCGCTGAAGAAAAATTCCGTGGCGTTGTGGATTTGATCAAAATGAAAGCTATCCTTTGGCACGATGAGTCAATGGGAGCTGAATACCACGTAGAAGAAATCCCTGCTGATTTGCTGGAAGAAGCTCAAGAGTGGAGAGAAAAAATGCTTGAAGCTTGTGCTGAGTTTGACGATGTGGTAATGGAAAAATACTTTGATGATCCAGATTCAATTACCGAAGAAGAAATCAAAGCAGCTATCCGTAAAGGTACACTTGAAATGAAAATTTACCCAATGATTTGTGGTTCTTCTTTCAAAAACAAAGGTGTACAAACAATGCTTGACGCGGTTTGCGAATTCTTGCCAAGTCCTGCTGATACTCCTGAAATCGAAGGAACTGACCCTCGTACAGGAAATCAAGTGGTTCGCCACCCATCAGTAGAAGAGCCTCTTTGTGCTTTGGCGTTCAAAATCGCAACTGACCCTTATGTAGGGCGTCTATGCTATTTCAGAGTTTACTCAGGTAAATTGGATGCCGGATCTTATGTTTTCAATACTCGTTCTGAAAAGAAAGAGCGTATTTCACGTATTTTCCAAATGCACTCCAATAAACAAAACCCGGTAGAAACTATTTCTACAGGTGATATTGGTGCAGGAGTTGGTTTTAAAGATATCCGTACAGGAGACACACTTTGCGACGAATCAAACCAAATTACACTTGAATCAATGGACTTCCCGGATCCGGTTATCGGTATTTCTGTAGAGCCAAAAACTCAGAAAGACTTAGATAAACTTGGAATGGGACTTGCAAAACTTGCAGAGGAAGATCCAACATTTACTGTACATACTGACGAACAATCTGGTCAAACCGTAATTAGCGGTATGGGTGAGCTTCACTTGGAGATTATCATCGACCGTTTGAAACGTGAGTTCAAAGTAGAATGTAACCAAGGTCGTCCGCAAGTAGCTTACAAAGAAGCAATTACGCAACCAGTTGAAATCCGTGAGGTTTACAAAAAACAATCCGGAGGTCGTGGTAAGTTTGCTGATATTATTGTAAAAGTAGAGCCGGCTGACAAAGACTTCGAAGGAGGATTGCAATTTGTTGACGTGGTGAAAGGTGGTAACGTTCCAAAAGAATACATTCCATCTGTACAGAAAGGTTTCCAAATGGCAATGAAAAATGGTGTATTGGCCGGTTTCCCGGTAGATACTCTGAAAGTAACATTGCTTGACGGTTCTTTCCACCCGGTTGACTCGGATCAGCTTTCATTTGAAATCTGTGCTCAGATTGCCTACAAAACTGCTTGTGCAAAAGCAAAACCGGTACTTATGGAGCCAATCATGAAAATTGAAGTGGTAACTCCGGAAGAAAGCATGGGTGATGTGATTGGTGACTTGAACAAACGTCGCGGTCAAGTAGAAGGAATGGAATCAAGCCGTACAGGAGCAAGAATTGTAAAAGCAAAAGTTCCACTATCTGAAATGTTCGGATATGTAACTGCACTTCGTACAATTTCATCCGGTCGTGCTACTTCATCCATGGAGTTCTCACACTACGCAGAAGTTTCAAGTGCTATTGCTAAGCAAGTAGTTACTGAAGCTGGCGGTAAAGTAGAATTACTGTAATAAATTAATAGTCAAAAGTTTGTAGCCGATGGTTGCAAACTTTTGATTGTGTAATATAATCGGGAGATTGCTTAGCGAATGACTCTTAAGCAAACCCAACAATTCAAATAAACATTTTAATAAAAACGACAATGAGTCAAAAAATTAGAATTAAATTAAAATCGTATGATCACAATCTGGTAGATAAATCTGCTGAGAAAATTGTGAAAACTGTAAAAGCAACAGGTGCTGTAGTAAGCGGTCCAATTCCACTTCCAACTCACAAAAGAATCTTTACAGTAAACCGTGCAACTTTCGTTAACAAAAAATCACGCGAACAGTTCGAACTTTCATCTTACAAACGCCTTATCGACATTTATAGCTCAACCAGCAAAACTGTTGATGCACTGATGAAACTTGAATTGCCAAGTGGAGTAGAAGTTGAAATCAAAGTATAATAATAGTGAACGAGTAAACAAGTTGACAAGTTGACAAGTTTAGTCGAAGCTAGATTAGAAAATAGAATTAATAAAATAATATTGACAAGTTTTGAGAATTTAATTAAACATTAATCTTGTTTAATTGTGTACTCGTAAACTTGTCAACTAATTAAAAAATTGAAATGCCAGGATTATTAGGAAAAAAAATCGGAATGACTTCCGTTTTCAGTGCCGATGGAAAAAACTTGCCATGCACTGTTATCGAAACAGGTCCTTGTGTTGTTACTCAAATCAAAACCTTAGAAAAAGACGGTTATGAAGCAGTACAGTTTGGTTTTCTGGAAAAAACAGAAAAACACACTAACAAAGCTGAAGCAGGTCACTTCAAAGTAGCTGGAGTAGCGCCACAACGCCACTTGGTTGAGTTCAAAGGAGCTGAACAAGAGTTCACATTGGGTGAAGTAATCACCGTTGACAAAATGTTTGAAGAAGATATCTACGTTGACGTAGTAGGAACTTCAAAAGGAAAAGGACACCAAGGTGTGGTAAAACGCCACGGATTTGGTGGAGTAGGAGACCGCACACACGGTCAGCACAATCGTCTTCGCGCACCAGGTTCACTGGGAGCATCTTCATGGCCTTCCAGAGTTATGAAAGGTATGAGAATGGGTGGACGTACAGGCGGCGAGCGTGTAACTATGCAAAATTTACAGGTATTAAAAGTTATCCCTGAGCAAAATCTTTTAGTAGTAAAAGGTTCTGTACCGGGAGCTAAAGGTTCAATCGTAATCATCTATAAATAATCATGGAACTTAGTATTTTAAACATTCAAGGAAAAGAAACCGGTAAAAAAGTATCGTTAGACGATGCAGTTTTCGGTATTGAGCCAAATGACCATGCTATTTATTTAGATGTGAAACAATATTTGGCAAATCAGCGTCAAGGCACACACAAAACAAAAGGTAGAAGTGAAGTAGCCGGAAGTACTCGCAAGCTTGGTCGTCAGAAAGGCGGCGGTGGCGCACGTCCGGGTGATATCAAATCTCCAATTCGTGTAGGTGGTGGACGTATTTTTGGTCCGGTTCCACGTGACTACAGCTTCAAACTAAACAAAAAAGTAAAACAACTGGCTCGCAAATCTGCACTTTCATACAAAGCTAAAGACAGCGCTATCACAGTTGTAAACGAACTTGTTTTCGAAGCTCCAAAAACGAAAGATTTCGTAGCAATGACAAAAAATTTGCAAGTTGCTGATAAAAAGACACTTTTCGTTTTGTCAAATGGAAATAAAAACGTATATTTGTCGGCTCGTAATTTACAGGGCGTAAAAGTTTTAACTGTTTCTGAATTAAGCACATACGCAATTCTTCATGCGAAGAATTTAGTGTTTACTGAAGAATCGGTTGCTGCATTAGAAAATACATTTAAAGCGTAAGGAGGAAAAAGTATGTCAATAATTGTAAAACCAATCGTTACTGAAAAGATGACTCAGTTGGGCGACAAACTAAATCGTTACGGCTTTAGAGTAGAAAAATCAGCAAATAAGGTTGAAATTAAAAAAGCAATCGAAGCAATGTACAGTGTGACAGTTACCGATGTTAACACATTGGTAGTAGCTCCTAAGAAAAAAATGCGCTATACAAAAAGCGGAGTAAGTCGCGGAGCAACTAATGCTTACAAAAAAGCAATCGTTACGCTGAAAGAAGGTGATGTAATAGATTTTTATAGCAATATCTAAAAATTAGAAATCTGAAATTAGAAATTAGAATAAGGAAGTATAATTGCTGCGAAGCAAATGACTTCAAACTTCTAACTTCTAACTTCTAACTTAAATAAATAAATGGCTGTACGTAAATTAAAGCCCACAACACCGGGGCAGAGACACAAGATTATTGGTACATTTGACACAATTACGGCAAGTGCACCAGAAAAATCTCTTGTAGGCGGAGCAAACTATAAAAGTGGAGGTCGTAACCATCAAGGTAAAATGACCATGCGCTATTTAGGTGGTGGTCACAAGAGAAAATATAGAGTAATTGACTTTAAACGTAACAAAGATGGTGTTCCAGCTACAGTAAAAGCAATCGAATATGATCCGAACCGTTCGGCTCGTATCGCGCTGCTATATTATGCTGATGGCGAAAAACGTTACATTCTTGCGCCAAATGGTCTGCAAGTGGGTCAAGTAGTTCTTTCAGGATCAGAAGCTGCTCCTGAAGTTGGTAATGCGTTGTTATTACAAAACATTCCACTTGGTACAGTAGTTCACAACATCGAACTACGTCCGGGACAAGGAGCATCCATTGCTCGTTCTGCCGGAACATTTGCACAATTAACTTCGAGAGAAGATAAATATGCGCTAGTAAAAATGCCATCTGGAGAAATCAGAAAGATACTTTCTGCATGTAAAGCAACAATCGGAAGCGTAGGAAACTCTGACCACGCACTGGAAAGATCCGGTAAAGCCGGTCGTTCTCGTTGGCTCGGACGTCGTCCACGCGTGAGAGGTGTAGCTATGAACCCAGTAGATCACCCGATGGGTGGTGGTGAAGGACGTGCTTCAGGTGGACACCCACGTTCACGTAAAGGTTTATTGGCTAAAGGATACAGAACTCGTCGTCCTAAAAACCAATCAAATCAATATATTATTGAAAGAAGAAAAAAATAATTAGAAAAACTAAGTAAATAATATGAGCCGTTCGTTAAAAAAAGGACCATTTATCAGCGTAAAATTAGAAAACAAAGTGCTGGCGATGAATGAAAGCGGAAAAAAATCCGTAGTAAAGACATGGTCACGCGCAACAATGATTTCTCCTGATTTCGTTGGTCACACAATCGCAGTTCACAATGGAAACAAATTCATACCCGTATATATTACAGAAAATATGGTAGGACATAAATTGGGCGAATTCGCACCAACTCGTATTTTCCGTGGTCACGGTGGTAAGAAGAAATGATCCATTGACAAAGTTTAAAGTAAGAAAAAAGTAAAAAAATTTCGATACAATGGGTCAAAGAAAGAAAATATCAGCCGACGCAAGAAAAGAAGCAAATAAATCGCTTTATTTCGCTAAGCTAAACGATGTTCCTACTTCTCCACGCAAAATGCGTCTGGTAGCAGACATGATTCGTGGCATGGAAGTGAACAAAGCTTTGAGCGTATTAAAGTTCTCAAGCAAAGAAGCTTCTCTTAAAATGGAAAAGTTGCTGAAATCTGCTATCGCTAACTGGGAAGTTAAGACAGAAGATAAAGCAGAGAATGCGAATTTATATGTAAGTGCAGTATATGTTGATTCTGCTACAATGCTGAAACGTTTGCGTACCGCTCCACAAGGTCGCGGTTATCGTATCCGCAAGCGCTCAAATCACGTAACACTGTATGTGGATACTAAGAATACTAACGATAACCAAAATTAAGCAAGATGGGACAGAAAACAAATCCGATAAGTAATCGATTAGGAATCATCCGCGGATGGGATTCTAACTGGTATGGTGGCAACAACTATGGTGACACTATCCTGGAAGACAGCAAAATCAGAAAATACCTGAATGCCCGCCTTGCTAAAGCTAGCGTATCACGCATCATTATCGAACGTACATTGAAACTAGTAACCATCACCGTATGTACAGCCCGTCCCGGTATTATTATCGGTAAAGGCGGTCAGGAAGTGGACAAGCTAAAAGAAGAATTGAAAAAAATCACTGATAAAGAGGTTCAAATTAATATCTTCGAAATCAAACGTCCGGAACTCGATGCAGTAATCGTTGCAAACAACGTAGCTCGTCAGGTAGAAGGTAAGATTGCTTACCGCCGTGCAGTGAAAATGGCTATTGCATCTACCATGAGATTGGGAGCCGAAGGTATTAAAATTCAAGTATCAGGTCGTCTGAATGGTGCTGAGATGGCACGTTCAGAAATGTACAAAGAAGGAAGAACTCCACTTCACACTTTCAGAGCAGATATAGATTATGCGCATGCTGAAGCTTTGACTAAAGTAGGTATAATCGGTATCAAAGTTTGGATTTGCCGTGGAGAAGTGTACGGAAAGAGAGACTTGGCACCTAACTTTACATCAGCTAAAGATTCAGGACGCGGAGGTCACCACGGTGGCGAGCGCTCAGATCGCGGCGGTAAAGGTTTCAGAAAAAGAAGAAAATAACAGGTACTAATGCATTTGAAATAAGAAATTATGTTACAACCTAAAAAAACCAAATACAGAAGGCAGCAGGACGGTAAATTCAAAGGAAATGCACAACGTGGAAATCAGTTGGCATTCGGATCCTTCGGAATTAAAACCATGGAAGCCAAATGGCTTACCGGACGTCAGCTGGAAGCCGCACGTATTGCAGTGACACGCTTCATGCAACGTGAAGGACAAGTATGGATTCGTGTTTTCCCCGATAAAGCAATTACCCGTAAACCTGCAGATACACGTCAGGGTAAAGGTAAAGGAAATCCGGAAGGATTTGTAGCTCCTGTAACACCGGGACGCATCCTTTTCGAAATCGAAGGAGTACCATTTGACGTAGCTAAAGAAGCTTTGCGTCTAGCAGCACAAAAGTTGCCCGTAACTACAAAATTCGTAGTAAGACGCGACTATGATCAAACATCAAAATAAAGCATAAGGAAATGAAAACAAGTGAAATTATAGAATTAACTGACAAAGAACTTCGCGAACGTATGGATGCCGAAAACGAACATCTTACTCGCTTGAAGATGAATCATGCCATTTCGCCGCTTGATAATCCGTTGCAAATTAAAGATGTACGTCGTAATATCGCTCGTTTTGCAACAGAATTGCGTCAGAGAGAAATCAACAAATAAAAATTAAATTCTGATGGAAACAAGAAATCTAAGAAAAGTTAGAACGGGTGTGGTTTCGAGCAACAAAATGGACAAAACCATTACTGTAGCTGTAAAATGGAAAGAGAAGCACCCTATTTACGGAAAATTCGTAAATAAGACAAAAAAATACCATGCTCATGATGATAAAAACGACTGTAACATTGGCGACACTGTTACTATCATGGAAACTCGTCCTTTGAGCAAAACTAAAAGATGGAGATTAATCGAAATTAACGAAAGAGCTAAGTAAGAATTATGGTACAACAAGAATCAAGACTCACAGTAGCAGATAATAGTGGCGCTAAAGAGGTGCTATGTATCCGCGTGTTAGGTGGGACAGGAAAACGTTACGCATCACTGGGCGACATCATCGTTGTCAGCGTGAAAAGCGTAATCCCTTCCAGCGACATCAAAAAAGGAATTGTATCCAAAGCAGTAGTAGTACGCACTAAAAAAGAAGTACGTCGCGCTGACGGTTCTTACATTCGTTTCGATGACAATGCTTGCGTTCTTTTGAACAACGCAGGTGAAATTCGCGGAAGCCGTATTTTCGGTCCGGTAGCTCGTGAACTTCGTGCTACAAATATGAAAATTATATCACTTGCACCTGAGGTGCTTTAATAAATTAGAAATGTGAAATTAGAAATTAGAAATATGAGTTTTGAGTTTTTAGGTTCGGTTCGTGAAGTTTTTAACTTCAACTTTCCAACTTTAAGCTTTTAACTTCTAACTTCTAACTTCTGACTTCTAACTTGAAACAAGATGAGCAAATTACACATTAAAAAGGGTGATACAGTTTACGTTAACGCAGGGGAAGACAAAGGTAAAACCGGTCGTGTACTCGAAGTTCTTGTGAAAGAAAATCGCGCTATCGTAGAAGGTATCAACTTGGTGTCAAAACACACCAAACCCAATGCAAAAAGCCCTCAAGGCGGTATTGTTAAGCAAGAAGCTGCTATCCACGTATCAAACCTTAATCCTGTAGAAAAAGGTAAACCGGTACGCGTAGGTCGTAAGAGAAACGATGATGGCAAGCTGGTACGTGTTTCTAAAAAAACTGGAGAAGAAATTTAATATGGAAACTACAACATTAAAGAAAGATTATAAAGAGCGCATCGTTCCGATTTTAGTAAAAGAATTTGGATACTCATCTGTAATGCAAGCTCCAAAATTGGAAAAAATTGTTTTGAACCAAGGTTTGGGAGCAGCAGTAGCTGATAAAAAAATTATCGAAACTGCTATCAACGAAATGACTACCATTACAGGTCAAAAAGCAGTACAAACTCTTTCAACAAAAGACGTTTCGAACTTCAAATTGCGTAAAAAAATGCCTATCGGTGTTCGTGTAACATTAAGAGGTGATCGTATGTACGAATTTCTAGAAAGATTAGTACGTGTAGCACTTCCTCGTATTCGTGACTTCAGAGGTATCGGAAACAAACTAGACGGACGTGGTAACTATACATTAGGTATTACTGAGCAAATTATTTTCCCTGAAATCAACATTGATAGCATCAGTAAATTGATGGGGATGAATATCACATTTGTGACTACAGCTAAAACTGATGAAGAAGGTTATGCGCTGTTGAGAGAATTTGGATTACCATTTAAGAAAAACTAAAAAAGAGGAAACAAATGGCAAAAGAATCAATGAAAGCCCGTGAGGTGAAAAGAGCTAAAATGGTTGCTAAATATGCTGCAAAACGTGCACAACTTAAAGCTGAAGGTGACTACGAAGCGTTACAGGCAATTCCAAAAAATGCATCTCCGATCCGTATGCACAATCGTTGCAAAATTACAGGTCGTCCAAAAGGATATATGCGTCAATTTGGTATTTCACGTATTCAATTCCGTGAAATGGCAGCCAAAGGCTTAATCCCGGGAGTAAAAAAAGCAAGTTGGTAGTTTGGTGAGTAAGTTAATTGGTCAAATGACATTTATTCAAATAAGCACTAAGCCAATTAACCAATCACTAATCGACTAATATACTATTAAATATTGTCCCGATAGTCGGGATCAATTTAAACAATAAAAAAAATGACAGATCCAATTGCAGATTATTTAACCAGGTTGCGGAATGCCATTAAGGCAAATCACCGTGTGGTGGAAGTACCCGCATCCAACTTGAAAAAAGAAATGACCAGAATATTGCACGAAAAAGGCTATATTCTGAACTACAAATTTGTAGAAGAAGGACCTCAAGGAACAATTAAAATTGCCTTGAGGTATGATCCGGTTAACAAAGTTAACTCAATCAAAAAGCTAAAAAGAGTATCTACTCCGGGACTTCGTCAGTACGTAGGCTACAAAGACATGCCACGCGTATTGAACGGACTTGGTATTGCTATTCTTTCTACTTCTAAAGGTGTGATGACTGATAAGGAAGCTGCCGGTTTGAAAATTGGCGGTGAAGTTTTATGTTACGTTTATTAATGAGGAGGAAAGTAGAATGTCAAGAATAGGAAAATTACCAATTACAATCCCTGCTGGTGTAAACGTATCTGTGAAAGATAACGTAGTAACCGTAAAAGGACCAAAAGGAGAATTAACTCAAACTATCAGCCCAAATGTACAAGTAGAACTTGAGGGCTCAGAACTTACGATTAATCGTGTAAATGACGAAAAACAAAGCCGTGCATTCCACGGATTGTATCGTTCATTGATTAACAATATGGTGGTAGGTGTATCTGAAGGTTACGAAAAAATCCTTGAACTTGTAGGTGTCGGTTTCCGTGCATCCAATACGGGTCAAGTGCTAGAACTTTCACTTGGATATACACACCCTATCTATTTAGTATTACCCAAAGAAATTACTGTAGAAACAAAAAGTGAACGTAACCAAAATCCTTTGATTAAACTTCAAAGTGCTGACAAACAATTGCTTGGTCAAGTTTGTGCAAAAATTCGTTCATTCCGCAAACCTGAGCCTTACAAAGGAAAAGGTGTTAAATTCCAGGGAGAATATATTCGTCGTAAAGCTGGTAAAGCAGCTGGTAAGTAATTTATTTAAACTTGTGAAACAATGAATAATAAACTAGTAAGAAGAAGCAAGATTAAAGCTCACATCCGTAAGAAAGTTTCGGGTACAGCAGAAAGACCACGTTTGACCGTATTTCGCAGTAATACGCAAATATACGCACAAGTTATTGACGACGTGAAAGGTGTTACATTAGCATCTGCATCATCGCTGGGAAGCAAAGATAAAGTGAATAAAACAGAACAAGCAGCTGCCGTTGGTAAACTTATAGCTCAAAATGCTATTGCTGCTGGAGTTAATGAAGTGGTATTTGACCGTAACGGTTACTTGTATCACGGACGTGTTAAACAATTAGCTGACGCTGCACGCGAAGGTGGACTTAAATTTTAATCAACGATGGCAACAAAACAAAATAAAGTTAAAACTACAAACGATATAGAGTTGAAAGACAGACTGGTAGCCGTAAACCGTGTAACTAAAGTTACCAAAGGTGGACGTACATTCAGTTTCTCAGCAATTGTAGTAGTAGGAAATGAAGACGGTATTGTAGGTTGGGGATTAGGTAAAGCCGGTGAGGTAACTGCAGCTATCGCAAAAGGTACTGAAGCAGCTAAAAAGAACCTGATTAAAGTTCCAATTTATAAAGGTACTATTCCACACGAGCAAGCAGCTAAATTTGCTGGAGCAGACGTATTCATCAAACCGGCTACAACCGGTACCGGAGTAGTAGCAGGTGGTGCTATGCGTGCCGTACTTGAGAGTGTAGGTATCACAGACGTACTAGCTAAGTCTAAAGGTTCATCAAACCCACACAACTTGGTAAAAGCTACAATTCTTGCACTAAGCGAATTGCGTGACGCTCATCAAGTGTCTCAAAACAGAGGTGTGTCACTAAATACAGTGTTTAACGGATAAAAATCAGAATCAAAAATGGCAACAATTAAAGTAAGACAAGTAAGAAGTAGAATTCGCTGCCCAAAAGATCAAAAAAGAACTTTGGATGCACTGGGTTTGAAAAAAATGAACGCCACTGTTGAACATGAAGCAACTCCGCAAATTCTGGGTATGGTAGCTAAAGTTCACCACTTAGTGGAAGTAATTAAATAAGTAAAAATCGTCATTCAGACTTAAAAATATTAACACAATGAATTTAAGCAATTTAACTCCGGCAGCAGGCTCCGTTCGTACTCGTAAAAGAGTAGGTCGCGGTTCTGGTTCCGGTATGGGAGGAACATCTACAAGAGGACATAAAGGAGCTAAATCACGTTCCGGTTACTCACGCAAAGTGGGCTTCGAGGGTGGTCAGATGCCAATTCAAAGACGTTTACCAAAATTTGGTTTCAAAAATATCAATCGTGTTGAGTTCAAAGCTATCAACCTGGAAATCCTTCAAGGATTGGCAGACAGCAAAAAACTGACTAAAATCGGTCTTGAAGAACTTCGCGATGCAGGATATATCAACAAATCTGCTCTGGTAAAAGTACTTGGAAAAGGTCAGTTGACTGCAAAACTTGAAGTGACAGCAAATGCTTTTTCTAAATCAGCTGAAGAAGCAATCGTAGCTGCCGGCGGAACAGTAGTAAAAATCTAAATTTGCATGAACAGCCATTTAGTTATACAAAATAATTAAATGGCATGTTTCATTCTCCTTTATAAAAATAAAAACTTCGTATGAAAAAGTTTATTGAGACTTTAAAAAATATCTGGAAGATTGAAGACCTGAAAAACCGATTGATCACTACAATTCTGTTCGTATTGATTTATCGTTTCGGATCGTTCGTAGTATTGCCGGGTGTAGATGCTACTGCACTTGCTGCACTTAAAGATCAGACTAGCGGTGGTATCATGGCACTGCTAGATATGTTCTCTGGTGGAGCATTCCAAAATGCATCTGTATTTGCACTAGGTATCATGCCTTACATTTCGGCATCTATCGTTATTCAGCTGCTTACAATCGCAATTCCGAAGTTCCAAAAACTTTCACGTGAAGGTGAAAGCGGACGTACTAAAATGAACCAGTACACACGCTATCTGACTGTATTTATTCTTTTACTTCAAGGACCTTCTTACTTGGCAAACTTAAGAGTACAAGTAGCACAAGCAGGTTCTTCACTTCCAAGCAGTTTCTGGTTTATCGCCAGCTCTACTATCATTCTTATGGCAGGTAGTATGTTTGTAATGTGGCTGGGTGAGAGAATTACAGACAAAGGTATTGGCAACGGTATTTCCTTTATCATCATGGTTGGTATCATTTCTCGTTTACCGGGATCATTGATCCAAGAATTTGCTTCTCGTCAGGCTGAGTCAGGCGGTGGTGGATTAGTGATGTTCTTATTGGAAATCGTAATCCTTATCTTAGTGATTATGTTTGCTATACTTCTGGTTCAAGGTACACGTAAAATTCCGGTACAATACGCAAAACGCATTGTAGGGAATAAACAATATGGTGGAGTAAGACAATATATACCGCTGAAAGTAAATGCTGCAGGTGTTATGCCTATCATCTTTGCTCAGGCTATTATGTTTATTCCAATCGCATTAGCCGGATATTCAAATTCAGATGCTACACAAAGCTTCTGGAGCCATTTTACAAGATTTGAAAGTTTCTGGTATAATTTAGTATTCTCAATTCTTATTATCATTTTTACTTATTTCTATACTGCTATTACAGTAAATCCTACTCAAATGGCTGAAGATATGAAACGTAACAATGGTTTTATCCCGGGTATCAAACCAGGAAAAAGAACTGCTGAATATTTGGATACTATAATGTCTAGAATTACATTGCCCGGATCATTCTTCCTTGCACTGATTGCAATTCTTCCTGCATTTGCTTCTATTTTAGGAATCAATCAGCAGTTTGCACAGTTCTTCGGAGGTACATCACTTTTGATTTTGGTTGGGGTAGTATTGGATACATTACAGCAAATTGAAAGTCACTTACTAATGCGTCACTACGATGGACTTTTGAAGTCCGGTAGAATTAAAGGACGTACAGGTGGTGCTTCAGCTTACTAATTTTAAGAACACAGATATCGGATATCAGAACACAGAAATTTATTCTGAAAACTGATGTCTGACATCTGAAATCTTATAAAAAATGATTTATCTAAAATCAGATGAAGAAATAGAATTGCTGCGACAAAGCAATCTGATAGTTGCCAAGACGTTGGCAGAACTAGCAAAACTTATTGTACCGGGAGTAACTACTCTTGATCTTGACAAACGAGCAGAAGAATTTATCCGTGACAATGGCGGTGTTCCCAATTTCTTGGGATACGGCGGTTTTCCCGGTTCCATCTGTGCTTCAGTCAACGAGCAGGTAGTACATGGTATTCCATCTGAAAAGGTTGTACTGAAAGAAGGTGATATCATTTCCATTGACTGCGGTGTTTTGAAAGATGGTTTTAACGGAGACTCAGCCTATACATTCTGTGTAGGAAATGTAAATCCGGACATTATCAGCTTACTCAGAACCACCAAAGAATCTCTTTACAAAGGCATTGAACAAGCCATTGACGGAAAGAGAATTGGAGATATCGGATCAGCGGTACAGACTTATTGTGAAGAAAGAGGTTACTCTGTAGTCCGCGAAATGGTAGGACATGGAGTAGGGCGCAGTCTTCACGAAGCACCTGAAGTTCCTAACTTCGGTAGAAAAGGAAATGGTATCAGCCTGAAATCAGGGATGACCATTGCCATAGAACCGATGATAAACATGGGAACACGCAGGATAGTTTTCGAAAAAGATGGATGGACCACCCGAACTGCAGACAGAATGCCATCGGCACACTTTGAGCATTCAGTAGCTATCAGAGGCGGAAAAGCAGACATACTTTCTAGTTTTGAATATATAGAACAAGTTTTAGGAGATAGAGAATTTTAATTTATGGCAAAACAACAAGCAATACAACAAGACGGTACGATTATCGAAGCATTGTCTAATGCAATGTTCCGCGTAGAGTTGGAAAATGGTCACGTGATTACGGCCCATATTTCCGGTAAAATGCGTATGCACTACATCAAAATCTTACCGGGCGATAAAGTAAAAGTTGAGATGTCTCCCTACGATTTGTCAAAAGGTAGAATTTCATTCAGATACAAATAAGACAAAATAGACACAAGACAATTAGATTTGAGACCGATGAGCGTCTTTAGTAATCCAAAAGTCTTAAGTCTGATATCAAAAATCTAACAGTCTAAAAAAAAATATATGAAAGTCAGAGCATCAGTAAAAAAGCGTTCAGCCGATTGTAAAATCGTGCGCAGAAAAGGTCGCTTGTATGTTATTAACAAAAAAAATCCTAAGTTTAAACAACGTCAGGGTTAATTTATTTATTTGTAAAATAAAAAATAGTTTATGGCTATAAGAATTGTCGGAGTAGATTTACCCCAGAATAAGAGAGGGGAAGTTGGATTGACTTATATCTACGGAATAGGTCGCAGTAGTGCTAAAAGCATTTTAGAAAAAGCCGGTGTTGACGCCAACATCAAGGTGAAAGATTGGACTGACGACCAAGCAGCTAAAATCCGTGAAATCATCGGTGCCGAGTTTAAGGTAGAAGGTGATTTGCGTTCGGAAACTCAATTAAACATCAAACGTTTGATGGACATTGGTTGTTACCGTGGCATTCGTCATCGTATCGGTCTTCCGTTGAGAGGTCAAAGTACCAAAAACAACGCACGTACCCGTAAAGGTAAAAAGAAAACAGTTGCAAACAAGAAAAAAGCAACTAAGTAAAAGGTAATTAACGATTTGCGAATTTTAGAAGCAAAATAACATTAAGAAAAAGTATGGCAAAGAAAACAGTTGCAGCCAAGAAAAGAGTTGTAAAAGTGGACGGTGTAGGTCAATTACACGTACATTCCTCTTTCAACAACATTATTGTAAGCCTTGCAAATTCTGAAGGTCAGATTATCTCCTGGTCATCAGCAGGTAAAATGGGTTTCCGCGGCTCAAAGAAAAACACTCCTTATGCAGCGCAAATGGCAGCTCAGGATTGTTCGAAAGTAGCTTATGACTTGGGACTACGCAAAGTGAAAGCTTATGTAAAAGGTCCAGGAAACGGTCGTGAATCTGCTATCAGAACCGTTCACGGTGCAGGAATCGAAGTAACAGAAATCGTTGACGTTACTCCACTTCCACACAACGGTTGTCGTCCTCCTAAAAGAAGAAGAGTATAATTTTGATATTAAAAATACGGTTTTTGAGAATTCAGCCTTGAGTTTTCGAAAACCGATATTACATAAAAAACTATACATCACCGAAGTTTCTGATAGATTGAGTTTGAGATGTGTTTTGGATTGCAATATCTAACCTCTCTGCAATAGCGGCTAATGCATTCACACTTGATACAGACCGAAACAAGCGGAATAAAAACAAGTAAATAATAAAATTATAAAATAAAAAATGGCAAGATATACTGGACCAAAAACTAAAATAGCACGTAAATTTGGCGAGCCTATTTTCGGACCTGACAAAGTATTGTCTAAAAAGAATTATCCTCCGGGACAACACGGAAATTCACGTCGTAGAAAAACTTCCGAGTACGGAATTCAGCTTCGTGAAAAACAAAAAGCAAAATACACTTACGGTTTGCTTGAAAAACAATTCCGTATTACTTACGAAAAAGCTAAACGTACAAAAGGTATTACCGGTGCGATCCTAATTCAATTATTAGAATCTCGTTTGGACAATATCGTTTATCGTCTTGGATTTGCTCCAACCAGAGCAGCAGCTCGTCAGTTGGTTAGCCACCGTCACATCACTGTAGATGGTAAAGTGGTAAACATTCCATCGTATAGCGTTCGCCCGGGACAAGTAATTGCAGTGCGCGAGAAAAACAAATCAATGGAAGTTATCCTTAACTCATTGAGCGGTTTCAATCACAGCAAATATCCTTGGATTGAATATTCTGAAGCAACAATGTCAGGTACGTTCCTACACATTCCGGAGCGTGAAGATATTCCTGAAAATATTAAAGAACAATTAATCGTAGAGTTATACTCTAAAAACTAAGTGAAGCCATGGCAATATTAGCATTTCAAAAACCCGAAAAGGTAATCATGTTGGAAGCTGACGACTTTCAAGGAAAATTTGAATTTCGTCCGTTAGAACCAGGTTATGGTATTACAATTGGTAATGCTTTGCGCCGTATTCTGCTTTCGTCGCTCGAAGGCTTCGCAATAACTACAATCCGAATTGAAGGTGTTGATCACGAGTTTGCTTCGATACCGGGTGTACTGGATGATGTTACCAATATTATTTTGAACTTGAAACAAGTGCGTTTCAAACAAATAGTAGAAGAATTTGAAAACGAAAAGGTAACTATTACGGTTAAAGGTACTTCAGCTTTCAAAGCCGGAGATTTAGGTAAATACCTGACTGGTTTTGAAGTATTGAATCCAGAGTTGGTTATTTGTACAATGGATACATCTGCAAGTTTCAATATTGACATAACTATCAACAAAGGTCGTGGATACGTACCTGCTGATGATGTGAAAATGGCAAATGCTGAAATCGGCGTAATTCCAATTGATGCAATTTACACTCCAATCCGTAATGTGAAATATGCGGTAGAAAACTTCCGTGTAGAACAAGTTACCGACTACGAAAAATTGGTTATCGAAATTTTAACCGACGGATCTATTCATCCAAAAGAAGCTTTGAAAGAAGCTGCTAAAATTCTTATCCACCACTTTATGCTATTCTCTGATGAGAAAATTTCATTGGAAGTGCCAGAAGGTGAAGGAGTTGAAGAATTTGATGAAGAAGTATTGCACATGCGTCAGTTGCTTAAAACTAAACTGACCGACCTTGAGCTTTCTGTACGCGCACTTAACTGCCTGAAAGCAGCTGATGTGAATACATTGGGCGAATTGGTAAGCAATCACCGTCATGATCTGTTGAAATTCCGTAACTTCGGTAAGAAATCATTGACAGAACTTGAAGAAAAACTGGACAGCTTAAATCTGAACTTCGGTATGGATGTAAGTAAATATAAATTAGATAAAGAGTAATAATTAAAGTTAGAAGTCGGAAGTTAGAAGTCAGAAGGCTATAACTTAGATTACATTCTACTGGCGTAAATAACGCATCTAAAATTATAAATTACAAAATGAGACATAATAAAAAATTCAATCATTTAGGACGTACTGCATCTCACAGACAAGCGATGTTGTCCAATATGGCTATCTCGTTGATTCGTCATAAAAGAATTGCTACCACTTTGGCAAAAGCAAAAGCACTTCGCGTATATGTAGAGCCACTTCTTACAAAAGCAAAAAACGATACTACACATTCACGTCGTATTGTATTTAGCTATTTGCAAAACAAAGAAGCGGTTACTGAACTATTCCGTGATGTTGCAGTGAAAATTGCTGACCGTCCGGGAGGATATACTCGTATTCTTCGCACAGGTTTCCGTTTGGGTGACAATGCTGAAATGTGTATCATCGAACTTGTTGACTACAACGAAAACATGCTGAAAGATACAGCTGCTAAAAAGACTACTCGTACTCGTCGTTCTAAAAAATCTTCGGCTGCTGAAGCTACAGAAGAAACAAAAGCTCCTAAAGCAAAAAAAGAAGCTAAAGTTGAAGAACCAAAAGCTGAGGAAGTAAAAGCAGAGGAAACTAAAGTAGAAGAACCAGCTGCTGAAGCTGCTCCTGAAACTGAAGCTCCGGCTGAAGAAAAAGCAGAATAAGTAAAACTTATCTAGATATAAAAAAGACAAACTTTGAATAAAGGTTTGTCTTTTTTGTATTTAAAGTAGTTGAAGTGTTATCTTAGAGCATTGATTATCAAACTTATTCGATGTTAAAATCTTGTAAAATGATTATGTTGTCTCATTATTTCATATCTTTGTTTTTAGAAATAAAAATGAATTAAAATGAAAAAATATATACTCTTTTTGCTTGTTACAGTATTTGGCATTAGTTCCGTTCTTTCGCAAAAACTTACTGGAAAAGTAATTGGCACAAAAGATAACTTTGATTATACAACTTATTCTTGTTCACAAACAGCAAACACACCGGTCAGTGTTTTTGATGGAAATCTCGATACTTATTTAGCTGGATGCAGCAGAAATAACGTCTGGGCAGGGCTTGATTTGGGAGAACCACATGTAATAACAGAAATAGCCTACTGTCCGCGAGTTGATATGCAGTCAAGATTGGAACTTGGAGTGTTCGAAGGTGCTAATAATCCTGATTTTGGAGATGCAATTCCTATCTTTGTTATCAAACATATTCCCGAGAATAACAAACTATCCAGACAAACCATTAGTACAACACGTGCATTTCGTTATGTGCGCTATATAGGACCGAATAATACACGAGGAAATATCGCAGAAGTTGAGTTTTATGGATACAAATCTGCCGGAGACAACTCAAAACTGTACCAAACCACCAATCTTCCTTCCATTATTATTCACACCGAAAATGCTCAGGAAGTCGTAATTAAAGATTTGTATTTGAGAGGGATTATCTCGGTGATTTCTGAAAATGGTACAAAAATTTACACGGATAGCCTTGAAATAAAAGGTCGTGGAAATGCAAGCTGGGATTTCCCTAAAAAACCATATCGTTTAAAATTATACAATAAAACGAATATGCTTGGTTTGCCTGCTCGTGAGAAAAACTGGACGTTAATTAGCAACTACGGAGATAAAACTTTGATGCGAAATTTACTGGCTTTTGATTTAAGTCAGCGGGTAGAAATGCCATATACACCCGCAGGGAAGCCTGTGGATGTGTTTTTGAATGGCGAATACAAAGGCACATATCAGCTATGCGATCAGATTGAAGTAAACCCAAATCGCGTGGCAGTAGAGAAAATGCCGGAAACAACTACCACTTTACCTGATCTTTCCGGTGGATATTTGCTGGAAATGGATGCTTATGCAGATCGAGAAATTTCATGGTTTCGTTCGCAGCGAAACTACATTCCTGTTACCATAAAATATCCAAAAGACGATGAAATAATAAATGTGCAACATAAATACATTGAGAATTATTTCAACGAAATGGAAAATGTGCTGTATTCGTCTAAATATAATGACCCGGCGAATGGTTATAGAAAATACCTGGATATGGAAACATTCTTAAGGCATTTTCTGATTGGAGAATTAAGTGGGAATACGGATACTTATTGGAGTGTTTATATGTATAAGTTCCGAAATTCAACAGCTGATCCACTACGCGATAAATTCTATTTCGGTCCGGTGTGGGATTTTGATATCGCTTATGAAAATGATTACCGAACGTATCCAATCAATACAAATCCAAATTGGATTTACAATTCAACGGGAAGCGCAGCTAATGGAGTGAAAAATTGGGTCAATCGAATTTTCTCGGATCCGCAAACGCTTGTAGATTTAAAACGAATTTACTCCTACTATCGAGACAGAAATATCATATCTGAAGATGCTTTGGTTGGCGTAGCTGAGCAATATGCAAATGAAATGTACCAATCACAATTGCTGAATTTCAAGCGTTGGAATATCTTAAATACGAATGTTCACATGAATTTTCAATCGTTGGGAAGTTATGAGTCAGAAGTCGATTTTATGAAAAACTTCATCAAAAATCGAGTGAAATGGATGGATACAAAATTATCCTATATTCCAAGTGACGTGGAAAATTATATTTCTCCTGCTATAAATTACTGGATTTCTGACAAAAAACTCTATGTGAATGGAGTAGGTGAACGTGCGAAAATTTCGGTTTTTGATGTTTCCGGCAGGTTGATTTATACTCAAATTGCTGATGATAAAGCTGCATTTGAACTGAACAAAGGAATTTACATTGTAAAAGTTGAAAAACCGACAGAAAAAACTAGTCTCATAAAATGTGTAATCCAATAAATCTAATTCAGCTATCTGTTTTATTTTTAAAGAATTAATTGTATTTTTGCAATTGAATAAATTACACAATCTGTGTTAATTTAGAAAACCCTTAAATATTACTTTATGAACAAAATTACTAAACCTCTCATCCTGGGAATGTTGTTTCTATTGAGCTCAGTTGGATTGATTGCTCAAGACGGAACTGTTTCAATTTCCGAATCCAAGGACAAAATTACCATTGGAAATGGATTTATTACTCGCGAATTTTCTACAGTCGGCAACAAATTAAAAACTACTGCCATCAACAACTTAAGAACTGATGGTGGAACTACGGTTTTTGTACCTGCGGCAAAATCAAGCGAATTTGTTATCAAGCCTGTTGGCGATAAAACAGCAATAAATCTCAATCTTTACGCTAAAACCAGCTGGACAATCACAGCAAACAGCGTTACTTCACAAGAAAATGCTCCTGCCAGAGCTATAATCGATGGAAATGCATCAACTTTTTGGCACTCAAATTACGGACAAGGCACCGGCCCAACTTCATGGCCTTACTTTTTCGTGATTGACATGAAAGAAAGCAAAGAAATTAACTCTGTAGTTTATACTGCAAGACCTACCGGAATTAACGGAATTGTAAAAGATTACGAACTTTATGTATCAGATAGTCCGGATAATTTTCCTACAACTCCTGCGGCAAAAGGATCAATCAACGTAAATACTGCCGAAAAAGCTTATATTGCTTTAAGTGCAACGGTTACAGGGCGTTACGTGAAATTTGTGTTGGTGAATGCAAAATCAGATTCAGGCGGACAATTTGGTTCATGCGGCGAATTTGATGTGTCAGCTGATGTGTATGTAGAACCAAAGACAGCCATTTCTGCTTCAGACTTGACATTGAAAAAAACTGTTGTGGGAACTATCACAGATGGAAAATCTGTCCGCTTTGAATTCGAATCATATAATTTTCAGAACGTAGATTGGACTGTTGCAATGGTTGTGGAAATGAAAAACGGCGACCATTTTATGAAAAAATACTTGGAAATTTCTGTACCAGAAAACCAAGAAAGCTTGGCTCGTTTTGATTATATTGATGGAGAATTGTTCGAAGTTAACGGAACAGATGTGAAATGGTCACATCCACCAATGGGCGGCGGAGTAGGCGGTATGAGCGGATATTGGATTGCGCTCGGTCAACCTATTTATATTCAAGGTATGTTTTTTGGTTCTGAATTTCCACAAACAGAAACTTCCATCGATGCTGCAAATTTAGGTCATATCCGTTATTTTTCCGGAAAATCCTTGGCTGAATTAAAAGCTGAAAACAGATACGATGGAAAATTCACAACTTGGAAAACCGTGGCTGGTTCGGCGCGTAGTACCGAAATGAATGTGGTGCAAGCCGATTTCTTTGAATATATCAATACGATTGCTCGCCCAACAAAACTTCGGACGCAATACAATTCCTGGTACGACTGGATGATGAACATCACGGAAACGAACATTCAGTCATCATTCTATGAAATGGAGAAAGGTTTTTCGCAATTCGGACTGCCACCGATGGATTCGTATGTGGTGGACGATGGCTGGAATGCTTACGGTCCTCACAAAGGTGATAATACTACCGGTTTCTGGCAATTTAATAGTAAATTTCCGAATGGTTTGGCACCTTCTTCCGATTTTTCACACAGAGTAGCGTCTAATTTTGGATTATGGTTAGGTCCACGCGGTGGTTACAATTATAATTATGAATTTGCTCAGTTTTTGGAAGATAATGGCAATGGAATGCTCAATAACGCGAGCGGTGATATTACCACAAATCACAAAAAATACTTGACCAAATTGCAGGAATTTTTCTTGGATGCTCAAGATAAATACCAGATAAATTATTGGAAATTAGATGGTTTCTCTACCAAACCACCTTCAAGAAAATCTGACCAATACATTACCGGTGGCGAAGAAGGAATGTATTATATGACAGAACATTGGGAGCGTTGGGGAAACATCCTGAATTCTATGTATGATAAAGCTGAATCGCAAGGTCAGAATATGTGGATTAATTTGACTTGTTATGTTAATCCATCGCCTTGGTTGTTGCAGTGGGGAAATTCGGTTTGGATGCAAAATAGTAACGATATTGGTCGTCATAATACCGGACTTGCTCGTCAGGTGGACCAGTTGCTGACTTACAGAGACGATTTGTACTTTGATTTTTACAAAGAACGTCAATTCCAATTCCCGGCTTCCAATATGTATAATCACGATCCGATTTACGGAAAAACCGGAACCGGACTGGCAAATCAAATGACCGACGATGAATTCCGTGCTTATCTGCTGATGATGGCTACTCGTGGTACAGCATTCTGGGAACTTTATTACAGCTACAATATGATGGATGAAGGTCAGAAATGGATGATAAACGCGGAAGTGGTAAACTGGATTGACGCTAATTTTGAAATTCTTAGAAATTCCAAACTTATTGGTTCTACACCGAAAAATGGAAATGCTTACGGTTTTTCTTGCTGGGATGGAGACAATGGAATTATTTCCGTGCGTAATCCGAGCACAGCTGCAAAGACTTTTACATTTACGTTGGATAGAAATATTGGCGTGAAAGAAGGTGTGGCCGGTCTTAGCCGAGTTACCGTTCTTAACTTCAAATCGACTTCACCGGATGATAATACCAAGAAATATTCTTACGGTGAAACAATTACGCTGACTTTGCAACCGGGCGAAATCAGAATTTGGCAATTCTCACCGGAAGCGGATGTTACGCCTGCGAAAATTGAAACGGTAAAATCAACTGCAAATAATGCTGTGCTTGTGAAGTTTGATGAGCGCGTGGATATTTCAAAAGCAACTTTCAAAGTAAACGGTACAGCTGCTCAAACTGCTGTTTTGATGGCTGATTTCAAATCGGTGAAATTGACATTTTCTCCTGCTCTGACAGATTATGCAAAAGCTACTTTGGCAGTGGAAAATGTAGTAGATTATTCTGCTAACAAAGCAAATTTGACTTCAGAATTTGTATATTATCCTGAGAATGTGATTTTAGTAGCTGAAACACCGGCTGATTTCAAACCATCACAGTCAATTTCCGGCGTTTCAGACTTTAATATTTCCTTTGATTTGAATACCACTCAGACAGGATTTAACGTATTCAAACAAGGCAGCGAAGTGTCAGTAGATATTGATGCTGCCGGAAAAGTTGTCTTTACTGTTAAAGGATTGACCATTACATCAGATATTTCTGTTGCTGATGGAACCGACCAAACAATTTCCGTTTGTCGTGAAAAAAATGGTATGTTGAAAATCTACATTGCAGGCGATGTGCATAAATCACTTTACGACAAATCAAGAATCAACGAAGCAATTAATGCCGGTACAGTTTCTGTTGGAACTACATTCTCGAACTTAAAAGTCTTGAATTACGCATTGGCATTTAATGATTTGAAAATTGTTCCACCACCAGTAAAACCTGAATTCAGTACTGATAAAGTTGAATTTTGGTACAGACTTCGCGACAATCAAGGAAATCAAAACAAAATGTACGTGGTAAATGATGGCTCGTACACCAACCGTCTGAAATACCGCAGTACATGGTCGGGTGGTGATGATGAACTGTTTAAGTTCGTAGAGAAAACGGATGGAAATAAGGATGAATACTACATTTATTCCAAAAAAGATCCATCAACGAGAGTTTCTGTAAATCCGGCTGAAGCCAATGTAATTCAGGTTTTCAGCAATACAGCAAACGATACGTGGAAAATTTATCCATCAAAAGACCCGAATGCATTCTGTATTCAATCGGTAAATACAACTGGAAACAATGTGATGAATTCATTTAATAATTCGTCAACTGGAGGAATTATCGGATTTTGGAACGATGATAATGCAGGTGATCCGGGAAGTCAGTGGGTGTTTGAACTCAGACTTTCTACCGATGTGAGAAACCTGAGCATGGAAAAATTAGGAGTTTATGCTAAAGACAGAAGAATTTTATCGCATGATAATGATGCTAAACTAGTGATTTACGATGTAAGAGGCTTGATGGTTAATCCTGATTCGCAATTAGTTCCCGGAGTTTACTTGGTGAAAGTACTTGGTAAAGCCGGAACAGCAAAAGTTTTAATTCAGTAAATAAAACCTCATAAATACTTAAAATGGACACTTCAAAAAGGTGTCTATTTTCTTTTGAGATAAGAAATAAACATCGTAATTTTGTCGAGAAGAACAACTAAATTGTTTTTTAACTTGTAATTATGAAAAAAATAATTCTACTTTTCAGTTTGCTTACATACAGTTTCTTTGTTTTTTCTTTTAATTATAAATCTGTTTCTTCAAATGTTGAGGCATTTTATATTGACGAAATAGATCAAATAAAATCGTCTTATACTGGCTCAAATCAAAAACAGAACGAAACAAATTCTGAAAATTTTGCACCTGTCGGTACTAAATGGTATTACAATCAAGAAATCTATCCGGAATTTCCGGGAGAATTTTCAGGAGAACGACAAGATTATATTTCTTTAGAATCAGTGCGTGATACCATTATTCAAGAGAAAAAATTTAATCGCATTAAACTGACGCATGGTTTAAGTGCTTGTTATTTTATTGATGAAGTATTTTTAAATCAAAGCAATGATACGGTTTATTTTTTCTCGGAACTATCCAAAGATATAATTCCACTTTATATCTGGAGTGCGCAAAAAGGAGATAAATGGGAAGTGAAAATGTCCGATAATGAAAATTTTTTTACGAAGTCAGCGTTGACAGTATAGCAACTATTATTATTAATAGCAGAACAGTCAGAAAACAGTTTTTGACTTATTCTATTTCAGGTGAATTTTATCAAAATGCTGAAGTGATAGAAGGAATAGGTGACCTACAAGGATTGTATCGTTTAATTTCTAAAACCGTGGCTTGTGATAATTTTCGAGCAAGTTTGAACGGTTTACGCTGTTACGTTCATCCGAATCATGGAAAGTATCAAATAGGTAATTTTGCTTGCGAATATGTTTCGTCAATAGATAATACGAATGCAGAAATATTCCGAATTTCACCTAATCCGGCAAATGATTATATTAAAATCCAGCATAATTTTGGCTCAAATTTAGATGCTAAAGTATTTGTTGTTAGTAATTTAGGTGAAATTATGCTAACAAAGGATTTTAATACAACACAACAAATAGAATTAAATGTTTCTGCATTGTTATCAGGCATTTATTTTGTCAGAGTACAAGTTGGCAGTAAATCAGAAACTCGCAAATTGATAAAATTCTAAGTTTATCATAAATTTCAAATTTCTTGCAAATACAAAGCAATTTGCTTACTTTTGTTATTAGAAAAAAATAATTCATCGAATGGTAAAGTTTAAACGTATATTGTTGAAGTTGAGCGGCGAGTCATTGGCCGGAGCTACAAAGCAGGGAATTGATACAGTTAGATTGGAGGAATATGCCGATCAGATTTCAGAAATCGTTGGAATGGGTGTTCAGGTAGGCATCGTTATTGGCGGCGGAAATATTTTTCGCGGACTGAGTGGTTCCAAAAAAGGTTTTGACCGTGTGCAAGGCGACCAGATGGGAATGCTGGCAACAGTGATTAACAGTTTGGCACTTAATTCTGCGTTGCAAGCAAATGGAACGAAATCACGTGTAATGACTTCCATTCGGATGGAGCCGATTGGCGAATATTACAGTAAAAGATACGCGCTGGAATGCCTTGAGAAAGGCGAAGTTGTAATTATTGCCGGAGGAACAAGCAATCCATATTTTACAAC
>CAZCIU010000041.1:0-3591 GCA_964498765.1 uncultured Paludibacter sp.
CGTTCGGTGGATTTTGCACTTTGGAAAAAAGCGTCGCCGGAGCATATTATGCGTTGGAAAGCGCCTTGGAGCGTGGGTTTTCCGGGTTGGCACCTGGAATGCTCGGCAATGGGAACGAAATATTTGGGTGAAGAATTTGACATTCACGGCGGTGGAATGGACTTGATGTTTCCACATCACGAGTGCGAAATCGCTCAAAATCAGGCCGGTCTTGGCAAAAACAGTGTTCGCTACTGGATGCACAACAATATGATAACCATCGGCGGGCAGAAAATGGGAAAATCGCTTGGGAATTTCATTACTTTGGAGCAGTTTTTTACCGGAAATCATCCTTTGCTGACCAAAGCTTTCAGCCCGATGACCATCCGCTTTTTCATTCTGCAAGCACAGTACAGAAGCACGGTTGATTTTAGTAGTGAAGCACTGGAAGCATCCGAAAAAGGCTTGGAACGACTGATGGAAGGCTACGCCCGACTTCAAAATTTGACAGCCGGTGAAAATTCTTCCGTAGAAATCGGCAATCTGCGTGAAAAGTGCGAAGAAGCTATGTGTGACGACCTGAATACGCCGATTGTGATTTCACATCTTTTTGAAAGCCTGCGAATTGTCAATCTCGTTCACGATGGGAAAGAAACGCTTTCTCAAGCCGATTTAGACGAATTAAATTCTGTTTTCAAACTATTTATCGAATATATTCTCGGATTGCAAAGCTCGGAAACAGCTTCCGAAGGCATCGAAGCGTATCGTAAAGCCGTTGATTTACTGCTGAATATCCGTCTGGAAGCCAAGAAGAACAAAGACTGGGCAACATCCGACAAAATCCGCAACGAACTGACTTCCTACGGCTTTGAAATAAAAGACACGAAGGATGGATTTGAGTGGAAGGTATAGTCGTCTGAACTGTGATTTTAGAGTGAATATTGTGATGGCTAATGATTAACGAACTGATAAAAAATGAAAAACAGTGAGATAATTTTATACGAGGCAGACAATACTATTCAATTAGATGTGAGATTAGAGGAAGAAACAGTTTGGCTATCACTTAACCAAATGAGTTTGCTATTTGAAAGAGATAAGTCTGTTATTTCAAGACACATAACTAATGTGTTTAAGGAAAATGAATTGATTGAAAGTTCAGTTGTTGCAAAAAATGCAACAACTGCCCAAGATGGCAAGGTTTACCAAGTGGAATATTACAATCTCGATGTTATCATTTCTGTTGGTTATCGTGTTAAATCGAAGCGAGGTACACAATTCCGCATTTGGGCAAATTCGGTTCTAAAAGAATATTTATTAAAAGGTTATGCTGTTAATAATCGGATTGAAAATCTTGAACACAGAGTAAAAGCGACCGAAGATAAAATAGAGTTTTTTGTAAAAACGGCACTTCCGCCCGTGCAAGGGATTTTCTTTGATGGACAGATTTTTGATGCGTATAAGGTGGTCTGAACTGTGATTTTATAGTTGATTTTTTTGATTACAATGATAAATGAAAAGTACAAATATTCAGATATTACTTCCAAAATTATTGGTTGTGCAATGACAGTTCACAATTCATTGGGAAACGGTTTTCAGGAAGTGATTTATCAGCGGGCATTGGCTATTGAGATGGAACTTGTGGGATTGGCTTTTGACAGGGAATTTGAAATGCCGATTTATTATCGGATGAAACAGATTGGTACCAGACGAGTGGATTTTTTCGTGGAAAACAAAATTTCTGTTGAAATAAAAGCAATTTCGGAGCTGGATAATACACATTTGGCACAAGCTATTAACTATTTAGAAGCCTATAATTTAGAAATAGGTCTATTAATCAATTTTGGAGAAAATAGCTTAAAATTCAAACGATTAGAAAATAAAAAATTTATACCAACGGCATTATCAGAATAATCAAAAAAATCAACTATAAAATCAAGGTTCAGACATTATCATAGACAACGAAAAAGTGTATCATATCGGAGCTTCACTCAAAGACTTGGGAAAGAAATGGTTCGCTTTTTCAAAATTAGAAATTAAAGCAGATTCAATCTTATCTGCATTATCAGAATAATCAAATAAATCAACTGTGAAATCACAGTTCAGACATTTTATGGAAACAACAAGACAACAAAAAATAGCACGTTTACTGCAAAAGGAATTAGGAGATATTTTTTTGCAGTACGCACGTCAAATTCAGGGAACGCTCGTTACCGTAACGGGTGTAACGATTAGTCCCGATTTGAGTATCGCACGAGTGAGAATTAGCATTTTCCCGATCGACAAAGTGGAACCTGTGCTGAAACAAGTGGAGGCCGAAAGCAAGACTTTCCGCTACGAATTGGGCAAACGCGTAAGACACCAACTGCGGATTATTCCGGAGCTGATTTTTCACTTGGACGAAAGTTTGGATTACATCGAAAATATTGATAATCTGCTGAAAAGCGACCCAATCGTGCATCCGGAAGATCACGATTACGGAATGGATCAATACAAAGACTAAAAAAGCCGAAAGGTGGGAGCAAGCAGTAAATCCAATCACAAATTCGCCCTTTGGGTGGCAAAACGGTATCTTTTTTCAAAGAAATCGCACAACGCCATCAACATCATTTCCGCCATTTCGGCTATGGGAGTGTGCATCGGCACCATTGCGCTGATCAGCGTGCTGTCGGTGTTCAACGGATTTGAGGGGCTTATTCAGGGAATGTTTTCGGCGTTCGACCCGGACTTGAAAATTTCACTGGTGGAAGGCAAAACTTTTAATGCCAACACGCCCGAATTTGAACAAGTGAAAAAGCACGGTGCGGTGGTGAGTTACACCGAAGAAATTTCAGAAACGGCTTTGCTTCGCTTTGGCGACCGCCAAATGCCGGTTAAAGTGCTTGGCGTAAGCGATGATTTCCAGAAAGTTACCAATATCGACAGCATAATGTACGACGGCGTTTTTTCGCTGAATGACGGTGCTTTTGAGCGTGCTGTGGTGGGAATTGGCGTGGCGAATAAATTGGGGATTAACGTGCATTTGATTGACCCGCTGGTGATTTACGCACCAAAACGAACCGAAAAAATCAACATCGTGCGTCCCGAAACGTCGTTTAACGAAGAAAGTGCGTTTACATCGGGTGTTTTTCTGGTAAATCAGCCGGAATACGACGACCAGAATGTGCTTGTTTCGCTGGATTTGGCTCGAAAACTTTTTGAATACGATGAAAATTCGGTTTCTAATCTGCAACTGAAAATCGCACCGGGCACTAATCTGAAAAGCCTGAAAAAAGAACTGCAAAAAATTCTCGGTTCGGAATTCAAAGTGCTCAACAAGTACGAACAGCAGGAAGATTTCTTCAAAATCACCAAAATAGAAAAATGGATAACTTACTTAATTCTGTGTTTTATCCTGCTGATTGCCACATTTAATATTATCGGCTCGCTTTCTATGCTTATTTTGGAGAAAAAAGAGGACATCGAAATTCTGCGGAGTTTGGGCGCAAACGAAAGTTTGATTAAGCGAATTTTCTTGTTTGAGGGTTGGCTGATTTCGGCACTTGGAGCAGTTGTGGGTTTGATTTTGGGCATTCTTATCATCCTCATTCAGCAACATTTCGGCATTCTCAAACT
>CAZCIU010000041.1:3691-25737 GCA_964498765.1 uncultured Paludibacter sp.
TGATTTTGGGCATTCTTATCATCCTCATTCAGCAACATTTCGGCATTCTCAAACTTGGTGGCGACAACTACGTGGTGGACGCTTATCCCGTGGTACTCAAATTTTCGGACATTCTGATTTCGTTCGCAAGCGTGGTGGTGATGGGATTTTTGGCGTCGGTGTATCCGGTAAAATATATCTCGCCTGCAAACGTTTCTAAATAAATGCTTTCTATGAAACAGATAAAATCAAAATTGTTTTTACTTGTGACGGTGGTGCTGTTTTCTTGCAAGCCAGCCGAACCGCCTGCACCTTATACCTACGAAGCCAATCCAAATTTCACGTGGGGATTTGCCGATTTTTACGGAAATTATTATCAAAATTACGACATCCAGAACAATGTGGTAATGTTGAATTTATTCACGCCAAAACTTTTTGTCAATGATAAAAATCAGCTGGATGGAGCAGGGCAATATTTGATAATCGAAGATATTTTCAGTGCGCCAAACGACACTTTACTGCCTGCCGGAAATTACAAAGTAGCCGGAACCGGCGAGCCATTTACGTTTTTTGGAGGGAAAAAATTCGAGCATAATCGGGAAGCAATCCCATCAGGAGCTTACGTTTATTACATCGAAGCCGACCCAACCAAATCCAAAATCGCCTACGTAACCGATGGCTCAATGAACATCAGCATCGAAAACGACACGATTTATAACATCGCTTGTGATTTTACGCTGGACGAAAAAACAGCGTTTAAAGGGAATTTCAAACAAGTGCTTTACCACATCGACCGCACAGTTACCACGCCACCAAGCTCGGCAAGGCAGAAAATGCAATTGAAACACAAAATTGATTAGCGATAAAGCAAACTAATCTCAAACTCACAACGAATTAACCACTCAACCACTCAACTACTTAACTAACAACTAATTCCTCACATCCACACCCCAAAGCAATTTATTTCGGAGCGTTTCAAAAAACGTGTGGTTCAGCGGTTTAAGAACCTGAATGCAATGGTCGGCTTTTTTCACACGCAGTCGGGTGCTGTGATCCAGGATTTTTGAGCGACCATCAATTGAAATCAGGAAACTGTTGCTTCGGCTTTTCACTTCCAATTCTATTTCCCAATCATCTGGCACTATCAGCGGACGTACGTTCAGACTGTGCGAAGCAACCGGCGTAATCACAAAACTTTGCGCCTGCGGAACCACGATTGGACCGCCGGCACTCATGGAGTAAGCCGTTGAACCAGTGGGAGTTGAGATGATAAGTCCGTCGGCTTCGTAGGTGTTGATTAATTCACCGTTTGTGAAAGCTTTCACTTTTATCATCGAGTTGCTGTCTTGCTTGGAAATCGCGATGTCATTCAGCGCGTAAGGCGTGTCCAGGCGCGAACCGTCCAATGTCTGAACTTTTATCACGCTTCTTTTTTCAATGCTGTATTTTTCTTCAAAAATATCTTGCAAAGCCAGAATTAGCTCATTTTTTGCCACATCTGCCAAAAAACCCAATCTTCCGGTATTTATTCCCAAAATCGGAATATCTTTTTTGCCGACACGCGCCGCAGTATTCAAAAAAGTACCGTCGCCACCCACGCTCAACGCCAAATCAGCCGAAAAATTATCGTCTTGTATCAATTCAAAATTGTCGAACGAATGCTGAAATTGTTTTTCGAGGTAATTTTGCATGTATTCTTCGAGCAAAACCACGATGTTTTTTCCATGAAAAAAGTTGACCAATTCGAGCAACTGATCCTTCATGTCGGTTCGGTGGAGATTGCCGAAAAGCGCTATTCTAACTGTATTTTTTGAATTCATAGGATGTAGAAATTTGTCGGTTATTCAGAGTATCAAGCAAAATCGATGATTAATTCAATTAAAAAGCGAATAAAACAGTAAATTTTTATTTAAAAATACGAAAGAAATAGCTGATTATTCCTTTACTTCATTTTTTTGACTTAAATTTGCATCTAATTGTATCATTTTGCTTTGCAAAGTAACAAAATGGATTTGAAACTGACAAATTTGTTTTACAGAAGCTTGATTTGTCGGCTTTTTTATGATACAAATTTATAAAAATTCAATTATTTTTTCTTTTATTTTTCAAAAAAAACGAAGAAAATTGATAACGAATATATGACAAAATTAAGTGTAAATATAAATAAAATTGCCACGTTGCGAAATTCACGCGGAGGCGATATTCCTAATGTGGTAAAAACGGCGCTTGACTGCGAACGATTTGGGGCAGAAGGAATTACTGTTCATCCACGTCCGGACGAAAGGCACATTCGCTACGCCGATGTGTATGATTTGAAGCCAGTTTTGACTACCGAATTTAACATTGAAGGAAATCCAATCCCTGAATTTGTCAAATTGGTAAAAGAAATAAAACCCGCACAGGTTACGCTCGTGCCGGATGCTCACGACGCACTCACGTCAAATGCCGGCTGGGACACGAAAAAACATCAGTCGTTTTTGCAAGATGTGGTGGGTGAATTTCAGCAGGAAGGTATCCGAGTTTCAATTTTTGTAGGAACGGAATTGGAGCTGATGGAGTACGCTGCCAAAACGGGAACTAATCGTGTGGAACTTTACACGGAGCCATACGCGGCTGATTTTCATAAAAATAAAGAAGCGGCAATGGCACCTTTTGTGGAAGCAGCCAAACTGGCTCGCGAATTAGGACTTGGACTGAATGCCGGACACGATTTGAACCTGGATAATTTAGCATTTCTGAAACAAAACATTCCGTGGCTCGACGAAGTTTCAATCGGACACGCGCTTATTGCCGACGCACTTTACATCGGTTTGGAGGAAACTATACGACGTTACAAAGCGCAATTACTGTGATTTTTCAAAAATAAATACAACGAAATAATACATTAAAAACTGAATATGAATTTACAAATCTTATTGCAACAGGTAATGACAGAAGTTGCAGCAAACCCGGAAGTACAGGCTGTTCCAGAGAAAATGAATTTGTGGAAAATGACAACCTACGGCGGTCCTATTATGATTATTTTAGGAATAATGCTGGCATTGGCGGTTTATATTTTTATCGAAAGGCTGATTACAGTCAATAAAGCATCGCAGGAAGATAAATCCTTTATGAGCCGCGTGAAAGATTACATTCACGAAGGGAAAATAGATTCGGCGCAAAAACTTTGTCGCGATACCGATACGCCGGCTTCCAGAATGATTGAAAAAGGCATCAGCCGCCTGGGCCGCCCGATGAACGATGTGCTTTTGGCCGTGGAAAATGTGGGTAATCTGGAAATTTCCAAATTGGAGAAAAGTCTGGTGATTTTAGCAACAATTTCCGGCGGTGCACCGATGCTTGGTTTCCTTGGAACGGTTACGGGAATGGTGCTTGTATTTTTTAATATGACACAAAATTCTACCGGCGTGGTGCAGCTTGTGGACTTATCTTCCGGAATGTATCAGGCAATGGTAACAACCGTAGGAGGTCTTATTGTGGGGATTTTGGCTTACTTTGGATATAATTACCTGAATTCCAGAATTGATTCGGTGGTTCGAAACCTCGAAGCAAAAACATTGGAATTTATGGACTTATTAAACGAACCGTCGAAGTAGTTAAGTAGTTTTTAGTTAAATAGTTGAATAGTTAAATTGTAAATTCGATAGAAAAAGCCAATCAACTAATCAACCAATCAACCAATTAACTAATTAACTAATCAACCAATCAACGAATTAACCATTTAACGAACAAAGAAATGGCTTTAAAAAGAAGAAACAAGTTGGAAAGTGGGTTTTCGATGTCGTCGATGACGGACATTATTTTCCTGCTGCTGTTGTTTTTTGTGATTTCATCCACAATGACAACACCAAACGATATAAAAATTAATCTTCCGCAGAGCGGAGCAGAAACGGCTACCAAACAGGTCGTCGCACGTGTTTCCATCGATAAGGAAGGGCAATATTTTCTTGCAAGCGGCAAAGAAAAAGCGGTTCAGGTGGCACCGGAATTGCTCGAAAGTCAGATTTTGACCATAGTGGCACAAGATACGGCGACTTTTCTGGCACTTTATGCCGACCAAGACATTGCTTACAAAGAAGTGGTGAGAGTACTGGATATTGCAAATAAAAATAATTTAAAATTGGTCATTGCAACTTCCGCACAAACGAACGAAGAAGCAAAACCCGTTGAAAATCAGTAAATTTTGGAAAGATCGAAACTATATGGGATAATTGGTTCAGCTATTTTCTGCCTGCTGACTTTCCTGATACTTTGGTTTGTCTTTATGCCAATGGTGCAAAGACCGCCCGAAGATGAGGGAATTATGGTTAGTTTTGGCGATGAAATTGATGGATTGGGGTTTGGCGATATGATTGCCGGTGAGCAAGAATTGTCCGAAGCTGCATCACCACCAATTCAGCAGCCGGAGCAGCAAGAACTGATTACGCAAAAAACAGAAAGAACAGTTGTAGTTCCCAAGCAGCAAGTTAATCCGAAAACTACGCAAGCGAGAGTTGAGCCTGATCGTCAACAGCAAGAACAGCAACGACGTGAAGCAGCTGCCAGGGCAGAAGCGCAGCGAAAAGCAGAAGCAGCCGCTCGCAGCGAAAGTTTGGTTGGTAGTGCATTTGGCAGCGGTGGCGGCAGTGGCAGCGGAACAACCACCGGCGATACTCGTCAGGGAAATCCGGCTGGTTCGGGCTCTTCCGGCGGTCACGGCTGGTCATTGAGCGGGCGCTCATTGATGGGAAGACTTTCTACGCCCAATTATCCAAGCAATGTAGAAGGTAAAATTACAGTCAGCATTCGCGTGGATGCAAATGGTAGAGTTACAACAGCTTCTATTAGTTCACCAACCAATATTTCGGATCAACAAACCCGAAATGCAGCTGTTAGTGCCGCAAAAACGACCCGTTTTTCTGCCGGAAGTGGAGTGTCAATTGGGACTATAACGTATAATTTTAGGTTGAGATAGATAGCGAATTTTTGTGAAAATCTTCGTTATATTTAGAATAAACATATTAAAAATATTGCTATGAAAGTATTTATTTTTCTTGCCAATGGTTTTGAAGAAATCGAAGCCATCGCACCGATTGACATTTTGCGGAGAGCAGAACTTGATGTGGTAACTGTATCTATTTCAGATAGTAAAATGGTTGAGGGAGCGCACGGAGTGAAAGTGGAAGCCGATCAAATTTTCACGGAAACAAGTTTTGGAGAAAATGATTATTACGTACTTCCGGGCGGTTATGATGGAATGATGAATTTGTCAGCTCACCAAGGTGTGAACGAACTGCTAACCAAGCAACACGCTGCCGTCAAAAAACTGGCTGCAATTTGCGCATCGCCATCAGTTTTGGGAAAATTAGGAATTTTGGAAGGAAAAGAAGCGATTTGCTATCCGGGTTTTGAGGAAAAACTCACCGGAGCTACCATTTCTACCAAAACTGTGGTGGAAGACGGAAATGTAATCACCGGCAAAGGTCCGGGCGTGGCAGTGCAGTTTGCATTGAAAATAGTAGAAACTTTGAAAGGGAAAGATGTTGCCGAAAACGTAGCAGCGGCTTTAATGCTAAATTAATTTATGATAAAGAAAATTCTCTTCTTTGCTGCAATAGTTTTATTGTCAGCTTGTGGTAATTCAGGTAAATTCAGCGTATCTGGAAATATCGCTGATGCCGATGGTGAAACACTTTATTTTGAGAAAAATGGCTTGCTGAAAGACAGTTTGATTGATTCGGTGCAACTGAAAAACGAAGGTCGTTTTGCATTCAAAACGCAATTACCGAAATATCCCGATTTGTATCGATTGCGTTTGAAAAATCAAAATCTGATTTTGGGCGTAGATTCTGCTGCGAAAATTGAAATTGAAGCTTCGGCTAAAGATTTACTTGCAGCAAAAATTTCCGGTTCACAAATTTCTGAAAAAATCCAGCAATTGCGCAAATCAGTAATTGAACTTCAGAAACAATTTGATGCAGTTTCGGCAGAAAAAGACGCAGAAAAATCCAACGTTTTGCTCGACACTTTCAAGCAAAATCTGGAAAATCATCGAAAAAGCACCCAAGCTATGATTTTGCAAAATCCGGGTTCAATGGCGTCCTATTTTGCCCTTTATCAGCAGATTAGTGGAAATTTCATTTTCTCGCCTTACGTCAAGGAAGAGCGACCTTACTATCAAGCCGTAGCAACTACTTTTCATACTTTTATGCCGGAATATGAACGTTCGAAAAATCTTTACACGCTCGTTTTGAGTGCCATAAAAGAAGACCGAATGGCAAGGCAGCTCGATTGGGATAAATTGAGCAAAGTAGAGGAATTAGGTTACATTGAACTTGAACTAAAAAATCAAAACGGATATCCGCAGAAACTTTCATCCTTCAAAGGAAAACCTGTTTTACTTGATTTTTCGGCGTATGGACTGGAGGGAAGCATTGATTATACCTTTGCATTGCGCGAAATTCACAAAAAATATGCACCGCAAGGCTTGGAAATTTATCAGGTTTCGCTGGATCAAAACCGAATGGTTTGGGAGCGTGCGGTTTCTAACATTCCCTGGACGTGCGTGATTGACCCGAATGGCAGTGCAGCACGGCAATACAACGTGCAGGAAGTACCGACAATTTTCTTGATTAGCAAAGAAGGAAATATCGTGGGCAGGTATCCTGATGTGAAAAGCGCTGAAGCTGATTTAGCAAAAATTCTTTAGAAAAACAGACACGATACTAAAAAAAGATATCGTGTTTTTTGTTTTACTTGAAATTTTAGTCATCTGATTTTTCGAAAACTACAGCAAACTCTTGACAGAATTTATCAAAAATACAGCTTTTGAAATTGGTTTTGATGCCTGCGGAGTGGCACGAGCCGATTTTTTGGAAGAGGATGCTCGTTTTATTTCTCAATGGTTAGAAAACGGATCTCAAGGTGAAATGTCATACCTGGAGCGGAATTTTGAAAAACGAACCGATCCGCGAGATATGGTGGAAAATTGCAAGTCAATTATCGTAACTTTGTTGAATTATTACCCGGCAAAATTTCAAAATCCCCAAGCACCCAAAATTTCCAAATACGCTTTTAGCAAAATTGATTATCACACCGTAATCAAAGAAAAATTGCTCGTTTTAGAGCAAAAAATCATTGAAAAATACGGTGAGGATTGCTTTAATTCCAAAATGCAGCATCGTTTTGTGGATTCGGCACCCGTTTTGGAGCGTCGGTGGGCACAGCGAGCCGGATTGGGCTGGATTGGGAAAAATAAAATGCTGATAAATCCAAAGTTGGGTTCATTTTGTTTTATCGGTGTACTGATGATAAATAAGGAGTTGGAATACGATGAACCGATGCCTGATCGATGTGGAAAATGCAGAAACTGCCTGGATAATTGCCCAACAGATGCTTTGACAGAAAATAAAGGATTAGATGCCAGAAAGTGCATTTCCTATCAAACTATTGAGAAAAAAGGAGAAATATCCGCCGAAATTCGTCCAAAATTATTGGGCTACATTTACGGTTGTGATATTTGCAACGACGTTTGTCCGTGGAATAAAACACGAGCGAAAGCAAATCAATTACCGGAATTTGAACCAAATGAAGAAGTGCTGAATTGGGATACAACCGATTGGCAGAACTTAAATGAAACAGAATTTAAGCGAGTTTTTAAGCATTCGGCAGTTCAGCGAGCGGGCTTTGAAAAATTGAAAGAAAACATTGAACTTTTAGATAAAGAGTGACCAGAAAAGATAAACATAAATCGTTGCACAAGCAGAAAGTCTCTAACGAAGGAAATTTACGTGGCTTTAAACTCTATTGGCAGATGTTTTTTACATTTGTCAAGATTGGTTCGTTTACCTTTGGTGGCGGCTACGCGATGATACCACTTATCCAAAAAGAGGTGGTCGAGAATAAAAAATGGATTGATAAAAATGAATTTATCGATATGCTTGCGATGGCACAATCGGCACCCGGCGTGATGGCTATCAACACAGCTATTTTTATCGGTTACAAAATTCGCGGCTTCAAAGGAAGTCTGGTAACTGCCTTTGGTACGGCATTACCTTCATTTCTTATCATTCTGTTAATTGCGATAGTTTTCACTAATTTCAGAGAAAACGAAACCGTCGAGCGCATTTTCAAAGGAATTCGTCCGGCGGTTGTTGCACTGATAGCCGCACCGCTTTATTCAATGGCGAAATCAGCCGGAGTAAACTGGAAAAATATTTTTATTCCCATTGCAGCTGTTTTACTGATTTGGTTACTGAATATTTCGCCGATTTGGATTGTATTGGCAGCAATTATTGGCGGCATCATCTACGGCTCGTACCAATCCAAAAATCTTACAAAATTGAATTGATGGAAATTGACGTTTACATACAGCTTTTTATCTCGTTTTTCAAAATCGGATTGTTCGGTTTCGGAGGCGGATACGCTATTCTGTCACTAATTCAGCACGAAATTGAAACTTACGGATGGATTTCGCAAGCTGAATTTACGGACGTTATTGCCATTTCGCAGATGACGCCCGGACCAATCGGAATTAACAGCGCCACATACGTTGGTTATGCGGCTACCGGCTCTGTTTTTGGTTCAATCGTAGCCACTTTTGCCATCGTTTTACCATCCTTTATTATTATGATTACGCTGGTAAAATTTTTCTTTTACCTTCAGGGAAATAAGTATATGGAATGGGCTTTCCTCGGCTTGCGACCAACGGTGATCGGACTGATAGGAGCAGCGGCTGTGCTTCTGATGACGAGCGAAAACTTTATTGACTATAAGAGTTTTATCATATTCGGGGCAGCATTTTTACTTACTTTACGCTTTAAGTTTCATCCAATGCTGATAATAATTTTAGCAGCCTTAGCCGGATTTCTTTTGTATTAGATAAATATGATTTTCAAATACTTAATTTTTTATAAAAAATCAGAATTACCTCTATTATCTATCAGTTGAGTAGGCTTACGAAAGTGATTTTCTGATTATTAATTCGTATATTTGCACGATTTTTCGTGTAAACCTTTTATATAATCAAAATGAAACAAATCAGACTTACTCTTTTGCTTGCATTATGTCTTATCGCGAGCTTTTCTTTTGCACAACAAGTGACTATCTCACCAATTCCTCAAAATATTAGCTGGGGACAAAAAGCATTTTCAAATACAACTTCTTTTTATTTGAACGGAGCCGCTGCTGCAGATCAGGATGCTGTTGCATTGCTTAATTCCAAACTTTCCATCGGAACTTCCGGAGTGGAAATCGTTTTGGGAGAAAAAGACGATGCTGCTGTAGCTGCTTATGCTGCTGAAATTCCTCAAATGAAAGAAGCTTATTACCTGAAAGTTGAAGCCGGAAAAGTTATCATTGCAGGATATGATGGAGCTGGAACATACTACGGAGTTCAGTCGCTTTTGCAAATTTTGAAATCTGCAGACGTAATGTCAGTGACAATCAAAGACTTTCCGAGCGTATCAGAACGTGGAATTATCGAAGGATTTTACGGAAATCCATATTCTCATTTGGATCGTCAGAGCCTTTTCCGTTTTTTCGGAGAGAATAAAATGAACGTATATATTTACGGTCCAAAAGACGATCCTTATCACGGTTTTGGTAATAAATGGCGCGATGCATATCCACCAGAGCAAGCTGCTCGAATGAAAGAACTGATTGACGTAGCGCATGAAAATAAAGTGAATTTTATCTGGGCGGTTCACCCGGGGAATAATATTAACTGGACTGATAACAACGGCGATGGAGTAGTAGATGACTTTGTAGCCGCGAAAAATAAATTCCAACTAATGTATGATTTGGGTGTTCGCTCGTTCGCTGTATTCTTTGATGATATTGGCGGAATTGGAGCAGATCCGAAAAATCAAGCCAAAATGATGAATTACCTGACCGAGGAATTTGTCAATAAAAAAACTGATGTAGCGCCGCTTTTACTTTGTCCTACTCAATACAATCAAGCTTGGTCTGGTGGTGATTACCTGGATATTCTTGGTAATGAAATGGATAAGAGCGTACGAGTAATGTGGACCGGAAAAAGTGTGGTTCGCATGATTGACAAAGAAACTATGGATTGGATCAATGCCCGAATCAAACGTAACGCTTACATTTGGCTAAATTATCCGGTGACTGACTACGTAATTGACCATTTATTGATGGGTCCAACCTATGGAAATGATTTGGATATTGCTTCTCAGCTTTCCGGATTTACTGCAAACCCGATGGAATATGCCGAAGCTTCTAAAGTTTCGCTTTACAGCATTGCAGACTACACCTGGAATATGCCAAAATACAATTCTAATGTCTCTTGGCTTCGTGGAATGAACTATCTGATGCCGGAAAATTACGATGCCTTCAAAATTTTCTGTGAAAATAATATCGATCTTGGTAGCACAGGTCACGGACTAAGACGCGAAGGAGAATCTGCTGTTTTCAAAACGGCTGCAGATCCATTTATGACAAGTTTTACAAAAGGAACTTATAACGAGGAACAAAAAAATGCACTTGCTGCGCAATTCCAGAGCTTTATTGATGCTTCAGACGAGCTGAAAACTGCAACTTACAATACTGCAATGATTGAAGAAATCAAGCCATGGCTGGAAGTTTTCCGACTAATGGGTATGCGTGGTATCAAATATCTGGATATGTATCAGGCACTTCAGGATAATGACAGTATTGGATTTATCAATAGCTATCTTGAAGCCGATTCGTTGATGGTTGTTCAAGGTAAAATTCGCTCAAGAGATTTCACAGGCTCAATTAAAAATCCATATCCGAAACCAGCAAATGAAGTGGTTGCACCTTACCTGAAACGCTTAAACTCTCAGCTGGTTTCAGAATATAGAAGCAAATTTAACTACAGAACCGATGTGTTCCCTGCATTGTTGATTGAAAGTGGAAATTACTACATCAAATACAATGGCAGATATTTGACAAATCGCTACGCAAATGCTTCAGGTGGCAATCCTGTGTTCTTGGCTGCAAAAGACACAATTAATCCTCAGCGTCAGGAGTGGACTATTGTAGTTGATCCGATTACAGAGCGTTATAGCATCAAAAATACGCAAGACAATCGCTACATAAATGAATTAGGAAACTTTGGAACTAATCCTTACGAAGCTGTTTGGCATACATACAATCTTTCTCGTTTCAATGGAAAATACGCCATTCAAAATGCCGGGAATGCTGGAAGTCATTTCTGGAGTACAAACGGCACTCGTATTGATAAAAGTAGTGATAACCAGCTTTCTAATGGCAATTTCATATTCGAAATTGTGCCGATTGGCGATGAAACTGTGACACATCCGGTAATTCCATTCAATGAGCCGGTTTATATAAAATATAACAACGGTTTTCTGACAAACACAAATTCAAATGGAACCGGTGGCGCTCCGGGTTTTAGAGTATTTAACTCCTATCCAAATATTCAAACTCAGAAATGGATTTTATCTGTTGATCCAAATTCAGACAGAATAAAAATTGTAAGTGCTGCAGACAATCGTTTCATTAATGAAAAAGGTGAATTTGGCTCCAATTTCAGTGCAAACTGGAATACTTATATTCTAACCGAATTAAATGGTAAATATGCATTTAGAAATGCTGGTGAAGCCGGATCAAGATTTTGGAAAGCTCGCATTCGTATCGAACAAGGCGATCTTGGGGCATCTGAAAGCTATATTTTTGATATTGTTCCGATTAAAACGAACACATCCGTAAAAAAAAAAGTCTATTCAGGCGAATTTTCTGTCGCGATAAATGATGATGTAATCCAGGTATTCGGTGGAGATGCCAGCGAACTTACATTGTACAATATCAATGGATTAGCTGTTAAATCTGCTGAGAAGTCTAATCATCTAAATGTCAGTGGATTGGCCGGAGGAGCCTACATCCTGGCTGTGAATTCAACGGATGGAAAAGCGGATAGAATAAAATTGATTTTGAAATAATTTCTTATCGATTTTCTTCAAAAAAGTTATTGCATACCTTTCTTCTTTAAATCGAAGGAATAGGAATAGCTAATATCATTACCCAAAATTCTCAACTTAAAATTTAGAAAACATAAAATAAAAAAACATGAATAAACTTAGCAGTAAAGCCAAATTGTTTGCACTTTGCACACTGTCATTGGCTTTGGTTCAGGTAGTAAATGCCGGTGAAATTTTAGGCGGTTTCCGCTATGCCGATGAGCAGGCACCCACCGGAAAAGAGTGGGAAAGTCCCGAAGATTTGGCGCTCAACAAAGAGCAGCCGCGTGCTTATTTCTTTTCCTTTGAAAACACGGAAAGCGCCCGCAAAGTGCTTCCCGAAAATTCTGCTTATTGGAAATCATTGGATGGAACGTGGAAATTTAATTGGGTGAAACATCCCGATGAGCGTCCTGTGGATTTTTACAAACCGGAATATAACGTGAGCGGCTGGGACAATATTCCCGTGCCGGTAAGCTGGAATATTTACGGTATTCAGAAAGACGGTTCGCTGAAATACGGCGTGCCAATCTACGTAAATCAGCCCGTAATTTTCCAACACAAAGTGGCCGTGGACGACTGGCGTGGTGGCGTAATGCGCACACCTCCAACAAACTGGACAACGTATAAATACCCCAACGAAGTAGGTTCGTTCCGTCGTGATTTTACCGTGCCGCAAAACTGGGACGGTCGTCAGATTTTCCTAAGCTTCGACGGTGTGGACAGCTTTTTCTATCTGTGGATAAACGGTCAGTACGTTGGTTTTTCAAAAAACTCACGTAATGCCGCCCGTTTCGACATTACCAAATACTTGCAAAAAGGCAACAATACGCTTGCCGTGGAAGTGTATCGCAGCAGCGACGCATCATTTCTGGAAGCACAGGATATGTTCCGCTTGCCGGGAATTTTTCGCACAGTAGCAATTTATTCTGTGCCGAAAACTCACATTCGCGATATGCAGGTTTTTCCAAACTACAAAAATGGTGTTGGAACGCTGGATGTGAAACTCAATCTAAAACATTCAGACAAAAAGAAATTGAACGTAGGCAAATATAAAGTGAAATATTCGCTTTACGAGAATGAACTTTATGCCGATAATAATACATTCGTATCAGAGTATGATTTGCCGACTTTGAATTCGAAAGGCAAATTGAATATCAATCCGGGGCAGGAAATCACTGTAAATCATTCAAATCTGAGATTTGAAAACATAAAACCCTGGTCTGCCGAAACGCCTAACCGTTACACATTGGTTGTACAATTGTTGGACAACAAAGGAAGAGTGGTTGAAACCGTTTCTACTCACACCGGTTTCCGCACGGTAGAAATTCGCGATACCGAAGCCAAAGACGATGAATTTGGACTGGCAGGACGCTATTATTACATCAACGACATGCCGGTGAAACTGAAAGGGGTGAACCGCCACGAAACCAATCCATCGACCGGAAAAGTGGTTTCCCGCGAGCAAATGGAACAAGAAGTGATGCTGATGAAACGCGCCAACATCAACCACGTGCGAAACGCGCATTATCCTGATGATCCGTATTGGTACTATCTGTGCGACAAATACGGAATTTATCTGGAAGACGAAGCCAACATCGAAAGTCACCAATATTATTACGGCGATGCATCGCTTTCGCACCCGAAAGAGTGGAGAGATGCGCACGTAGCTCGTGTGATGGAAATGACGCACAGCACCATCAACCATCCGTCGGTGGTAATTTGGTCGTTGGGTAACGAAGCCGGCCCGGGACAAAACTTTGTGGATGCGTACAACGAACTGAAAAAAGTGGACACATCGCGTCCGGTGCAGTACGAGCGCAATAATAATATCGTGGATATGGGTTCTAACCAATATCCGTCCATCGCGTGGATGCAAGGTGCCGTGAAAGGTACGTACAACATCAAATATCCGTTCCACGTATCGGAATACGCTCACTCAATGGGAAATGCCTGTGGAAACCTGGTGGATTATTGGGAAGCGATTGAAAGCACCAATTTCTTTATGGGCGGCGCTATTTGGGACTGGATTGACCAGTCAATGTACAGCTACGATCCGGCTACCGGAACAAAATATTTGGCTTATGGCGGCGACTTTGGCGATACGCCAAACGACGGCCAATTCGTGATGAACGGAATTATTTTTGCCGATATGGAGCCAAAACCGCAGTATTACGAAGTGAAAAAAGTATATCAGCACATCGGCGTGAAAGCGGTAAACGTGGAAAACGGCGAATTTGAAATTTTCAATAAATATTATTTCAAAAACCTGAACGATTACGAGGTAATTTGGTCGCTTTATGAAGATGGAAAAGAAGTGCAAAACGGCAGCGTTAACGCCGGAACTATTTTGGCTCGCCAGAAAAAGAATGTGAAATTGTCGTATAATTTTGCATCGCTTCGCAAAGATGCCGAGCATTTTGTGAAATTCCAGTTCGTGTTGAAAAACAACGAGCCTTGGGCTAAAAAAGGCTACGTGCAAGCCGAAGAGCAAATCGCGCTGAAATCGGCCGTTCGTCCGTCGATATCTGAAATTTCCAAACAAGCCACAAGCGGAAAACCATCGTGGAAAAACGATAAAAACAGTTCGCTTATCGAAGTGAAAGGCAACGGATTTACCGTGAATTTCGATACCAAAACCGGAACCATTTACAACCTGACTTACGGTAACGAAACCGTAATTACCGATGGCAACGGACCGAAAATCAATGCCCTGCGTGCTTTTGTAAACAACGACAACTGGGTGTATGAAAGCTGGTATCAAAACGGATTGCATAACCTGCAACACAAAGCACAAAACTACCGAGTAAATCAAAATGCCGACGGAACAATCGTTGTGGCGTTTGAAGTAGTTTCGCAAGCACCGAATGCCGCCCGCATCACAGGCGGATGGTCGTCCGGTAGAAACAAAGTGGAAGAACTGACCGACAGACCTTTCGGAGCAGATGATTTCCGTTTTGTAACCAATCAGATTTTCACTATTTACACCGATGGTTCCATCGAATTGCAAGCAAGCATTACATCCAACAAACCAAATTTGACGCTGCCACGCTTGGGTTATATGATGAAAATTCCGCAAAAATACGGCAACTTTACCTATTACGGCCGAGGCCCGATAGACAACTACAACGACCGCAAAACCGGTCAGTTTATCGAGCAATTCCGCAGTACGCCGAAAGATGAATATGTGAATTTCCCGAAACCGCAAGATATGGGTAATCACGAAGATGTGCGTTGGGCAGCTATGACCGACAACGGCGGAAACGGAGCTGTATTTGTGGCGCAAGACGCAATGTCGGTATCAGCACTGCAATATACGCCGCTGGAAATGACACTGACACCGCACATTTTCCAACTACCGAAAGCTGGCGATACGTACCTGATTTTGGATGCCGGAGTGACCGGATTGGGTGGAAATAGTTGCGGACAAGGCGGCCCGCTTCAACACGACCGCGTGATCGCAAGCAACCACGATTTTGGATTTATTATTCGCCCTGCGGGTAAAGATTTGGCGCAAACTGCCAATGTTTCCACTGCCGGCGAAGTGCCAATTTCCATCGTTCGCGACCGAGCAGGAAAAGTTGAAATACTGGCGAGCCGCAATATGCAGGATGTGGTTTACACTTTGAACAATGCCAAAAAAGAAAGTTCGTACTTTATGCCAATTCAGCTTCGCGATGGCGGCACAGTAACCGCGTGGTTCAAGAGCAATCCGAAAGCAAAAACGACTGCCAAATTTGAGAAAATCACAACCGTTCCTCTTCAAGTAGTTACCGCGAGCAGCGTGGAAGTAGGCGAAGGTAATGCTAACCACCTTGTGGACGGCGACCCAAGTACAATCTGGCACACAATGTATTCCGTTACCGTAGCAAAACATCCGCACTGGGTTGATTTTGATATGAGCGAAGTGAAAACGCTGAAAGGCTTCACCTATTTGCCACGTCAAAACGGCAGCAACGGCAGAGTGAAAGACTACTCACTACAAGTGAGCACCGATGGCGAAAACTGGTCGGAGCCGGTTGCCAAAGGAACATTTGACCGCACCGGAAGTGAGAAAAAAGTAATGATCGATAAACCCGTAAAAGCCCGTTACGTACGCTTTACCGCGCTTAGCGAAGTAAACGGAACAGACTTCGCTAGTGGAGCGGAGTTTGGCGTGATTGCGGAGTAAACAGTCATATCAAGTAAACTATTTTACTTAAATACATAAATTTTACCTAAAAATCCCACATCAGACTATTTTGGTTTGTTGTGGGATTTTTTTGTTGAATAATATTGCTAAAATGTCGCTGATTTTTTTAACTTTGTTTGGTCTAAACTGAGAATTCAATTATAGGTGAAAAATCTCTTTTTTTCTGAAAAATTATTACATAGCATTTAACTACAGAATTTATGAAAAAAGAAATTATTTTACTTTCGCTACTTCTAATTGTTGCTACACTCTCTTCGCAAACTCAAAAAACTGATTTGCAGCGTAACAGACTGAATGGCAAAGTGAAAGTCATGGAAACGAAAAATAAAAAATGGTATTTTGATACTGCAGGGAAATTAATTGAAGTTAAAAGTCCGTCTATTTACGTGGTGCCTTATCATGACCTTGAGAAAGATGATCAATGGATTTCAGCTGATAGTGAAAAAGGCACAGTAATCCAAACGAAAGATGGTAAACCGACTGAAATACACCGTTTTTCGAATGGTAAATTGATTTTTGTTTTGAAAAAAGAATATGATGCGAAAGGAAACTTAGCATTGAACTCGTATTTCACACCGGAAGGTAAAACTATAAAATCATACAAATATCGTAAGGATAAAGCCGGAAATATTATTCAAAGTTTGGAGTATGATTCGCTCAATATTTTGATAAATATGAAAGAATGGAAGTTCGATGCCAAAGGTAACCAAATAAGAGAAAAATCATTTGGCATTAATGGAAAACAGGGATGGAAAATTATCCGTAAGTACGACAAAAGAGGAAATCCTGTTGAAGTCAAAACTTACAATGACAATAATCTTAGCAGAGTTAAACATGTAAGATATCTTAAAATCGACCAGTTTGGAAACTGGACGCAAAAGATAGAAGAAACCGAACATCCTAGTCATCAAAAAGGCAAAATGAAATTTATAGATACAGACACTATTTATCGAAAGTTTGAGTATTATGAATAGATTATTTGTGCTGCTTTGTGAAAAAATATAACTTCAAAAAATGAGAATTGATGATTTCTGTATTTTTGATACGAAATCTGTATAAATATTCAAATTGGCTGAAAAGGACAAGGTTTTGTCCTTTTTTTTGTATATGTTTAAAGCATATAATCAGCTATTTAAAACTTTTTTTCATTTTAATTTCATACCTTTGCACTCCAATCGTAATACCATTTTGAAAAAATTACAACTATGAATAAGATTTTTCTTTATTCCTTCCTGAGTATCGTACTTATAGCTCTCACTTCCTGCAATCGAAATGAAGGTTTGGGAGGTTCCTCATCACTACAAGGTTATGTGTATAACATTGTGCACTACGACGATAACTTCTCATTCAGAAAAGATACTTTCCCAGCTGCTAAAGAAGATGTATTTCTGATTTTCGGTTCCGGCTCTGAAGATTATTTTGGAGAAGACATCGAAACGGATAACAACGGATTCTATCGTTTCAATTTCTTGAGAAATGGAAATTATACCGTTTATTCATTTTCAGAATTGGCCAACAAACAGAAAATCGCTTCTTATGTAAAAGCCAAAGTGGATGGAAAAAACAGCGTTGCAGATACTATTTTTATAAATACAGGTAGTGCTTACGGCACTTCCATTGTGTCCGGAAAAGTAGAAGCAGTCTATTATCACAACGGCGAATACCGTGATCACGGCCCCGGAACCGGCATGCGTGCATACATCAGACATAAAGGCGAAAATGCTTATTTTGATGATGTTAGGGTGGCTGATGGCGTTTTTTATTTCCAGAAACTAATGCCCGGTGAATATGAAATTGCGGTAGAAACGGAAGATATGTTTACGGAAGCCGTTTCACTCGTTATAAAACCTATAGAAGTCAAAGAACCCGGAATAATTTATGAAATTCCGGAAGCATTCAGAGTTCACGTTTCAGTATAAACACACACATTCTTTTTTAAAAATTTTACCATGAAAAAATACATTGTTTTAGCTTTAGTTTTGATTTTTGCCGGCACAGGCGTTGTGCAGAGTTTTACGCAAAGAAAAGCGGTAGAAAATCCACCGAGTGCCACGCAATCGCAGACTCCATTTTTAACACCGGAAGAGAAACGCGCCATGCGCAAAGGTCTGGTAGTGAAAGAATATAATACCGATGCCAGCGGCAAGCGCAAATGGATGGATCACCTTACTGTGTGGGACGAAAACGGCTATAAAATGGAAGATATAGAATACGCGGTGTATGGTCAGCGCGAACGAATTACCTTTGAGTACGACTATAAAACCGGCAGAGTAGTTCGCGAAAATATCTATAACGATAAAAACAAACTTATCCGCATTCGTAAGTACGAATATCACGCCAACGGCAGAAAGAAAATCCAGTACAACTACAATCCGAACGGAAAGCTTTACTCCACCAAAATGTACGAATATTCATACCGATAATTCGTATATTTTCTCGTAAAAATGAAAGCAATAATTTATCCAAAATTACAGGAAATGAATTCCATTTCACTGGATGAAATGCAGCATGTCACGCTGATGGACAGGCTTGATACCAAGTTTGTGGCTGCTGCATCCAGACTTCCCGAGCTGATTGAGCGCATGCGTCTTCATTTTCGGGTACAGGAAATAAATGGAGAGCGAATTTCTGCGTACAGCACTCAGTACATGGATACGGAGGAATTGAGCATGTTTGTAATGCATCAAAATGGCAAACTCAATCGCCAGAAAATCCGTATTCGCTCGTATGTAGATTCGGATATGTCGTTTTTGGAAGTAAAAAATAAATCCAATAAAGGACGTACAGCTAAGTTGCGTGTGCCTTCATTTGCATCGCATGTAGAATCTATTCATGAGTTTGATGATGAATTAGATTTTTTAAGTGATTTATCTGAATTTGAGGTTGATAGCTTATTGCCTTCACTTGCCAATGAATTTAATCGGATGACTTTTGTAGATAATAATGCCACCGAACGCATCACCATCGACATTGATTTGATGTTCAAAAATGAGCATACCGGCAATGAAATTCTGATGGAAAATTTGATGATAATTGAGTTGAAACAAGATGGAAACAATCATTCGATTTTCAAAGATATTCTTCGTGAAATGCGCATTAAAAAAATGAAAATTTCGAAATATTGCCTTGGAACGGTGCTCACTAATCCCGATTGCAAATACAATCGCTACAAAAGAAAAAGCAGACTAATAACCAAAATAATAAATACTGATACCAAATGATTCAAACTGATTATGATCCGCAGATAGCTGCAGAGCACGCTGCATCGCTGGCTGAAAAAGGATTAACTTTTATGGGCGTGGAGGTTTTTGAACCTACCAATCTCTGGATGCTTCTTATTCGTTTTGCATTCAATTTACTTGTAGCCTGGTTTATCATCCAGCGTTTTTATTACCAAAAAAGCCGACGAAAAGACTATTATTTTACGTTTATGCTTTTCAGCGTAACTATTTTCTTGCTGCTTTTCGTTCTTCAAAATATCCCGATGCAAATCGGTTTTGCCTTAGGGCTTTTTGCCATTTTCGGCATGATTCGTTACCGAACAGAAACGGTGCAAATCCGCGAAATGACATACTTGTTTGTTATTATTGGAATTTCTGTAATCAATGGTCTGGCCATGGATTCGCCACTTGTAACCATTTTTGTGGCCAATGTGCTGTTTGTCTTGATAATCTGGGTGCTCGAAAGCAATAAAGTACTAAAGCATACATCCAATAAGATTGTTTTATATGAAAAAATTGAGCTGATAAAACCGGACAAAATGGATGAACTGCTGGCTGACCTGAAAGAAAGAACCGGACTGGACATTCTGAAAGTGGAAGTTGGACACATTGATTTTTTAAGAGACGTAGCATATCTAAAAGTGTATTATAAGGGCTCATCGGATGAGATTAACACCATCGATCATATTACCCGTTTCTCGTAAGCTAAGCATCCTTTTGCTTCTGATTGGCTTTATGGCTGCTCCGGCACGGTCTCAGGAAGATAAAGAGACTTTGCTTGGTGCTTCACTTGCGCTGGAATTGGAGAAAGATATCAGCACAAATTTATCCGCTGTGTTTGAAGAAGAGGTGCGTCTGCTGACCAATGGAATGGGATTTGACAGAACTGCCACTTCGCTTGGACTAGATTATAGTTTCTTGGAAAAAAAGGCTAAAATCGGCGGTTTTTACACCTTTATTTATAAATACAACAATGACCAGTTTTTTGAGCCTCGGCATCGGTTTTACTTGAATTTGATTTACAAAGAAAACCTAGATCCATTCACCATTATGTGGCGTGGAAGGGCGCAAGCTACCATTCGGGATGAGAGTTTAGGTTCATTTCGGATAAATCCAAAATACATTCTGAAAAACAAAATTGAAGTAGCTTATACTATTTTCGGTTCACCGATAAAGCCATTTATTTCGTGCGATTTTTACACTTTGCTAAATAATCCAGAGGAGAGTTTCCAATTAACGCGTTTACGTTATGCCGGAGGAATAAATTGGCGCTTAAACCGCACCAATTCCCTGGAAATCTACCTACGCTACGACCAAAATCCTGATTCACGTGATGCCAATACCGCATCATTAGGAGCAGCGTATAAGGTGAAGTTATAAAGAAATTTTACTGAATAAAATAAAAAGGCAAGGATTTTTCCTTGCCTTTTTCTGTTAATTATGGAGTGAATAATGGACTTTGTCAATTACGGTTATTAGTTTATTGAAAATTTTATCAATTAAAAAAACTTATCTCATAAGCCGAAAAATGACTAAAAATGCTTTGGATAACTGATTTTTGGGTGTAAAAAAAGTGTAAATCGCATAACTTGCTGATTTACACCTTAAGTTGCGGAGAGAGAGGGATTCGAACCCCCGGAACCTCTCAGTTCAACGGTTTTCAAGACCGCCGCAATCGACCACTCTGCCATCTCTCCTAAAAATCGCCTTTTTCTCAAAGCGACTGCAAAGGTAAAACAAAAATTGAGAATTACAAAAAATTAGATTTGTTTTTTAGAAAAAATCTCACTTTTATTCGTTGTTTTGTTTGCTTTGAATGTTTTCAGAAAGATCAGACCGTTTTCAGATAGTCCGAAACATTTTTCTCAATTCTTTCTGAAATATTGGCAATATCTGCTTTTTCAAAATCTTGTCCGGTAATATTCTCAAAAAGCTCAATATAGCGTTCACTGATGCCTTTTACAATCTCATCGGTCATTTCCGGAACATGTTGACCTTCTTTGCCCTGGAAACCATTTTCCATCAACCATTCGCGTACAAATTCCTTGGAAAGCTGCTTCTGTGCTTCGCCTTTGGCAAATCTTTCTTCGTAGCCATCCGCATAAAAGTAGCGAGAACTATCCGGAGTGTGAATTTCGTCCATCAGGTAGATTTTGCCATCACGTTTTCCAAATTCATACTTTGTATCCACCAGAATCAATCCCCGTTTTGCAGCCATTTCCGTGCCTCTTTGGAAAAGTTCAAGTGTATATTTTTCCAAAAGTTCATATTCTTCAGGTGTGGCAAGACCTTGTTTCAGAATTTCTTCCTTGGAAATATCCTCGTCGTGCAGACCTTGCTGAGCTTTGGTAGTCGGAGTTACAATCGGGGTGGGGAACCGCTCGTTTTCGCGCATTCCATCCGGAATTTTTACGCCGCAAATTTCACGCACGCCACTTTTGTATGTGCGCCATGCACTTCCACACAGGTATCCGCGTACGATCATTTCCACGGGAAATCCTTCGCAGCGAAGTCCAACGGTAACCATCGGGTCGGGTGTAGCGAGTTTCCAGTTGGGAACAATATCGGAAGTTGCATCTAAAAACTGTGCTGCAATCTGATTAAGCATCTGCCCTTTGAAAGGAATTCCTTTGGGCAGCACCACGTCAAATGCGGAAATGCGGTCCGTGGCAACCATCACCAATAAATCATTTTTTACAGTATATACATCGC
>CAZCIU010000042.1:0-24494 GCA_964498765.1 uncultured Paludibacter sp.
AATTTCGTGATGAAATTACTGCCTTCCTTTTTTAAAAACTTTTTAATAATATTCAAAAATGACAACAAATTTATGAAAAATGATAACAAAAAATTTTAATGTGACTATATATTTGCCACTCAGTCAATTAAAAGTAAAATCCTCTAATCTATTAAGAAAAATGAAAATCTTACTTTTATTCTTCTCTACAAACCTATTTTCTGCTCAGCAAGAGGGAATTGTGCCTTATGCTGATTTCGTGAGCACGCAAATGATTGCAGGCAAAGAGCTATTATCAGGCTTAATCGAAAAGTTTGAAGTACTTAATGTAAGCGAGCAATATCTCTGGAATTTACTCAGCTTGAATTGTTTTTAAACAATTATTTATGTGTATTTATCAGATGATTTTCCCCGACTATCATTTTTATCTCCTAAATCGAGAGCAAAAGATAGCCGATTGTTTTGTTTCTGAATATAATTTAAAATTTAAGTAAACACATAATTCAATATTAGAAATGAAAAATTACATTTTAATCACAGCAATTATTTTTGGTAGTATCAATATTTCTGCTCAGCAAAAATGGAGCTACCCTTCAGCACAAAAAAATCACAGTTCTTGACACGATTTGGGGAAAAGTCATCCAGGATGATTACAGATGGATGGAAGACCTGAAAGACCAGCGAATGATTGACTGGCTTAAGGAATCTTCTGAATACACCAACAAGCAGATGGATCTAATTCCAGGGCAGGATAAACTGATAGCTGAATTCCAGTCAATGGATAAACTCCAAACTGCAGTATTTAGTCCGTTAGGTAAAGTTAACGGTAAATATCTTTATACTAAAAGACTTCCCGGAGAACAAGTTCGAAAGTTATATTACAGTCCTGAAAATTCCAACAAAGAAATACTTCTTTTCGATCCACAGCAATACATAAAAGGAAAAACCTTTAATTACAGTGCACAAATGAATAATGATGGTTCTATTGTATTGCTTAATTTAAGTGAAGCCGGATCTGAAATTGGCGATATTCGTTTTATCGATGTGAAATCCGGTAAACTGTTGCCGGATATTATTCCCCACAGTACAGGCATATTTAGCGAATCGAATAAGAACGAAGTTATGTACTGGGATTTTGGAACCTACGATGTACACGATTTCAAAGCGCGTATGGGAATGCCTTACAAGCTTCATGTACTTGGAAAGCCTATTAATTCTGATATTACACTTGTTAGCAGTGCCAAAAATACGGAACTGAAAATACCCGAAAATGTTCGCCCATGGATTGGTACGTTCAAGAATTCCGACTTTATGATATTATCTCTATTGTCAGTCGAAAATGATCAGCAGACTTATTATGCTAAAGTATCTGAATTGAAAAACAACAAAATCAATTGGAAAACGCTGTCGGTTAAAGAAGATGAGATTAAGAGATTTTATGTAAATGGGAATGACCTGTATTTTGTGACTTCAAAAGGAAATTCGAAACATAAATTTCTCAAAACATCCTTTCTGAATCCCGAATTTTCTAAAGCGCAATTGATTACAGAAGGTAATGGTGATTGGAATCTTCCAGCAGATATGATTAGTCAGACCAAAGATTATATAGCTTTCACAAAAACTAAAAATGACGTAGAAAGCAAAGTTGAGATATATGAAATGAAGACTGGAAAAATTAGCAATCTGCCTAATACATTGCCTGGTAATATATTCACGTTCTCATTTGGTTCTGAAAATGCCGAAGATAATGAAATAATACTGCTTAATTCTGGCTGGAATGTACCCATTAACTTTTATGGTGTGAACCTGGAAAACAAAAAAATTCAATCAACAATACTAACCACGAGCTTCAATTATCCTAATCTGGAAAATTTTGTTTACGAAGAAATAGAAATCCCTTCACACGATGGCGTGATGGTTCCGTTGAGCATTATGTACGACAAAACCAAGTTGAAAAAAGACGGAAGTAATATTTTGAGAATGAGTGGATACGGATCTTATGGATTTGGGAGCGTACCTGCGTTTAGTCACAATAGAATACCACTAATGCAACGCGGAGTTGTATTTGCAGTTGCCCATGTTCGTGGTGGAGGCGAAAAAGGCAATGATTGGTACCTTGACGGAAAGAAAACCAACAAACCCAACACTTGGAAAGATTTCAATGCCTGCGCTGAATGGCTGATAAACAATAAATATACCTCTGCCGCAAAATTGGGAATTACGGGCGCAAGTGCAGGCGGCATTCTTATAGGTCGCGCTGTTACATCAAGACCCGATTTATACCGAGTTGCCATTCCCAAGGTAGGTTGCATGAATGCCCTCAGAATGGAATATGAGCCAAACGGTCCAATCAATATTCCGGAATTTGGCACCGTCACAATTGAAGAAGAATTTTATGTGCTGCTCGAAATGGATGCTTTTCATCATATTGAAAAAGGGGTAAAATATCCAGCTCAGCTTATCACTACCGGCTTCAATGATCCACGTGTAGCAAGTAATAATCCTGCGAAATATGCCGCTAAAATGCAGGCAGAAAATGGTTCAAATAATCCAATATTCCTGGATGTAGATTATAAAGCCGGTCATTCCGGAGGTAGTACTTTACTGGAACAGCATAAACAATTAGCACGCGAATACGCCTTCCTTCTATGGCAAACAGGACATCCCGAATTTCAACCAAAATAAAAAACATTTTATAAACTAAACATAACCATGAAAACTCGAATTCTAATAATTTTATTTGCTTTTGCAGCTATTTTTAGTTCATGCAATCAAGGAGCAAAGGAAGAACCAGCTCCATTAATTCCATTGGAAAATTTCTTCAAAAATGGAGAAAAAACGAGGTTCAGGATTTCGCCTGATGGAAATTATTTCAGTTATCTTTCAGACTACAATGGTATGATGAATATATTTGTAGAAAGTGTAAATGATGGCAAAGTCGTCAGAGTAACAAATGACACAGTACGAAGTATTCAACTCTATTTCTGGAAAGGTAATCAAATCATTTATGCTCAGGATATTGGTGGCGACGAGAATTTCCAAATTTTTTCAGTAAAAGCCGATGGATCGGATTTGAAAGCATTGACACCATTCCCGGGAGTAAGATCCGGAATTATTGATGATTTACAGTATATTCCGGGAAAAGAGAAAGAGATGATGATTCTAATGAATAAAAGAGTGAAAGAGTATTTTGATGTATATACTCTCAATGTCGAAACCGGTGAAATAAAATTGCTTATCGAAAACAATGATAATTATGACTCTTGGCAAACGGACAATAATGGAATTATCCGACTTGCCAGAAAGTCTGATGGTGTAAATGTTACTTGGTTTTACAGAGGTTCTGAAAATGAAGCTTTTACAGAACTTCTAACTACTTCAATTAAATATGATTTCTGGCCTAGTTCATTCGACAAAGACAACAAAAATATTTACGTCCTTAGCAATATTAATCGGGATAAAGTAGTTTTAGTAGAATATGATCCGGTATTAAAACAAGAAGTACAAGAACTCTATGGAGATGAAAAATACGACTTAATGACAGCTGAGTACGATAAAAAGAAGCATTCATTAATTTCTGTTCATTGGATTGCTGAAAAAGTAAAAAATCATTATTTCGATAAAGAATGGGGAGAAATTCAAGCTCAACTTAACAAAAAATTTGAAGGATATGAAACCTCCATCGATAGTTATGATGATGAGCGAACAAAAGCAATCGTCGGTGTAAGAAGCGATAGATTAAACTTAAAGTACTATCTCTATGATTTCAAAACGAAAGAAACCCGCGAAATTGCTAATCCTTATCCGGGTGTCGATGAGAAATTTATGAGTCCCATGAAACCGATAAAATACACTTCACGAGATGGTTTAGAAATTAACGGATATTTGACCATTCCGCTCGGCATGAAACCAAAAAATCTGCCGGTCATTATCAATCCGCACGGTGGTCCTTGGGCCAGAGATATTTGGACTTTCTACTCTGATGTGCAGTTTTTAGCTAATCGAGGATATGCAGTTCTTCAAATGAATTTCCGTGGAAGCTGGGGATACGGCAAGAAATTTTTGGAAGCAAGTTACAAAGAATGGGGTAAAAAAATGCAGGATGATATCACCGACGGTGTTGAATGGCTGATAAAAGAAGGAATTGCAGATAAAGATCGAATCGGTATCTATGGAGCTAGTTATGGAGGTTACGCAACTTTAGCTGGAGTGGCATTTACTCCTGATTTATATGCTGCAGCTGTGGATTACGTAGGCGTAAGCAACTTATTTACTTTCCTGAATACAATTCCTCCATACTGGAAACCGCAATTAGATCAATTTCATGAAATGGTAGGACATCCGGAAAAAGACAGCATACTGCTGGCAGAAGCTTCTCCGGCTTTACACGCCGATAAGATAAAAACACCGCTATTCATTGCACAAGGTGCAAATGATCCTCGCGTAAACAAAAACGAAAGCGATCAAATGGTAGAAGCGCTTAAGAAAAGAGGTGTGAATGTGGAATATATGGTAAAATACGATGAAGGACACGGATTTAGGAACGAAAAAAATAAGATGGAATTTTATGCTGCCATGGAAAAATTCTTAGAAAAGCATTTGAAAACAGATAAAAATAGTGAATAATAAATATTTAATAAAAATCAATTATGAAAAATTTAATTGCAAGCATTGTTATTTTATTTGCAAGCATTTCTCTAAATGCTCAGTACAAACACGATTCCATAAAAATCGAGCACGGATATCTGCATTATTACACCAAAGGAAAGGGTGAGCCAATCGTTTTCCTTCAGGGAGGTCCTGGATTTTCTTCGTACTACATGCGAGCAATCGCTGATTCGCTTAGTGACTATAAGACAATTCTAATAGATTTTGAAGGCACCGGCAGGTCGCAATACCGTAAAGTTGATACAAGCTGGGTATCGATGGATAACACAATTAGTAACATTGAATTGGTTAGGAAAAAACTTGGAATAACAGACTGGATTGTATTAGGACATAGTTATGGCGGTATGCTGGCACTTCATTATGCCGTAAAATTTCCGAAAATTGTAACAAAAGTCATCACGATAGCCGGCGCTATGACCGATAATAAATTCCAAAAATACTACAGCACTAATCTTAATTCAAGATTTACTCCTGAAGATTTGAAAACAATAAAAGAAATCCACTCTTCTTCTTTATCGGACAATGAAAAATTTATTAAAGAAACTTTAGTGATGACAAATGCAATATTTCTCGATCGTTCTAAAGCACATAAGTTTATAAGTTTCTTACCCGAAGAAGAACTGAATATGGTAATGAATCTGCAATTTTTTAATAGCATGTATCAAAGTATGGAAAAACTCGATATTGGAAATGACGTATATCAGCTAAATACACCTATCCGAATTATCCAAGGTAGACAAGATGCGTTGGGAGAAGCTTTGCCGGTTTTGCTCAATGAACGTTCAAAAAACTCTAAACTCTTTTTTGTAGAAAGAGCGGCGCATGCACCATGGGCTGAACAACCCGCTATTTTCTTCAAAGTTTTAAAAGAATACCTGAAAAATTAGTGAATTCAACCTTATCTAATACAGTTTAGTCATAAATTATTAAATAGAAATTTACTTTTTTCATTTTTCACTGATTTTTCAATAAAGAATGGCACGAATTTCAAACAATTCGTGCCATTTCTGCATGCCTAGTATCCAAGTATTGCACAGTTTTTGTTATTTTAAGCGTATTATTTCCAAGAATTTCTTATTGTAAAACCATTAAAAAACCGACAGTTATGAAACAAATTAAAATTTTAGCACTTTTAGTGATAGTAAGCATAAGCATGAGCAGTTGTGGTATTTTCAGTAATTCATTTCTGAAAAATCGGGATATGATGGCGATAGAAAAAGGCATGACCAAAAATGAAATCCTGCGTTTAGTTGGTGATCCTGACTTCAGAAATTTTGACAACGAACTGGAAGAATGGATTTATGTGAAAAGCAATAAGGAATTAATTATCGGATTTTACAATAATTTAGTGGAAACCATGAATACCTACCCGATAGGAACGTATCAAAATAAAAGTGCATATCCTCAAGGATATTCTGGTTACTCCACCTACCCTACTCAAAATCAGCCGATTTACAGACAAAATGGTCAGGTTATGCGTGAGAATGATTTTCAGCAATTTTACAGAAATATAAACTCTGAAAGCAACAAGGATACAAAATTTTCAATGCTTCGAAGTGGAGTTTACAATCGCTCATTTACCTGTGCACAATGCGCTAGGCTAATGTCAACTTTTAATTTTGATGATGAAAAACTGGAAGTGCTGAATATTATGGCACATTCGATTGTTGATTTTGAAAATCAGAACCTCCTATTTAAAGAGCTTCGCTTTATCAGCAGCACCGATAAAGCGAAACAAATCATTGACAACGTAATAAGCAGATAAAATTTATCTTCTGCTAAACGTCTTATCCATTGCGCGTAGGAGGCTCTGTGCCGACCATTCCGGCGCAATCATCCGACGAACGGATTGAATTGGATTTATCGTATCTTGCTTGGTAGAAAGAATGAACGACATTTTGAAATGATCGTTCATTTGCGCTGTTGTGCTTGCGTTTGTCAGTCCATACGGATAGGCAAAATATTCCACCGGCTTGCCGATTATTTCCTCCAATTTTTTCTTAGGCTCAATTACGTTTTCTCGTAAAATGCTGTCGTTGTTGTATTTCGTAGAACGTGTATGATCCCAGCTGTGAAATCCCACGGAATGCCCGCTACGAGCAAGTTCAGCAATTTGCTCAGTCGTCATATAATTTTTCTTGTTGTAAGTGATGGTCATAATGAAAAATACACCTTTAAAACCATATTTTTCCATCACGGGCTTGCCGATGGTAAAATGCTCCACTCGCGAATCGTCAAACGAAATTATTACCGGTTTTTCGGGTAATTCTTTGTTGTAAACCAAATAATCGTAATATTCATCCGGATTAATGCTGTGATAACCGCTGTCAGCAAGTGCTTTCATGTGCTTTTCGAAAGTGGCCGGACTTACGGTATATTCGTCATTTCTCCCGTTTTCAATACGATGATAACAAAGAACTGGAACTTGTTTTTTAGCTAAAATTTCCGAAACAGAATTTTTCTTCAATTCTGAAGTTTCTTTGGTTTCAATGCTGTTTTCAATACTGTCATTTTCATTTGTTTCTGAAGATGCAGATGGTTTAGTACATGCTGAAAAAGCAAAAATTAAAATAAAAAATAAGAAGGTAAAATTAAGTTTAGACATATATTTTAAGATAAAAAATTGATTGAAATATTAATTTATTTTTTCTGAAAAAGAGCTTTTGTTTCCACTCTGAAATCACTATATCTGAATAAAAAGTATGCGAATAATATAACACACAACACAATCATTACGGCAAAAACAGTCAAACTATTTTCATCCGAAACGGCTGTGGTTAGTGAAAATAGAGCAGTCCCGATAAGGATAAAAATAAAATTCATCATATTCAGATAGGCGATGGTATCACCGCGTTTTCTGCCCAAATCAGCGTGTTGCATCAAAGCCATGCACGGCACTTGAAAAACTCCTGCAATAAATGCGAAAATCGTTATCAGAGCGACAAAACCAGCAAATGAAACCGGAACGAAAAGCATAATCGATAAACAGACAATCATTCCAAAAACCGCAGGCAAAATCAATCCTTTTCGGACAACGGAACCCGACAATCTTCCGGTAATGGACGTTCCGGCCGCAATGCCCACCGCTGCAAAGGCCATTACCATTCCCGTAGCCGAATTGGAAACTTCGTAAACATTTTTGCAATGAATAATGGTGTTCATTTGCACCATGTTAGATATCAGCCAAAACGCCGAAGAGCCTATCACAGCACTATTTACAAGACGATGTTCTTTTGCAAAAAGATAATTTTCTTTTAGAAATTTAAGGGGATTTAGTGTTTCGGAACCGGATTTTTCTTCTGGTAATTCTACTGCGCGAATAGATTTTGCTGAAAAATAGCCTAAAAAAGCAACACCTAAAATCACAAGCGAAAACAACCAAAGCGAATAATTATCAGACACGACCGATGCGAAAAAAGTTCCGAGCAAAATTCCGATAAAAGCCATAGTTTCAAATAATCCGCTACCAAACGATGCACCTTCCTCGCCGCCAATATCGCGTATCAAACTGTATTTTGAAGGTGAATAAAGGCTGCTTTGGGTTCCCATAATCAACATAGCTACCACAGCCAACCAAATCCACTGAAAATAAAATGCAATACAAGCCAACAACATTATCGGCACTTCGATAAGTTTTAAAATTCGGAAAACTTTCAATTTGGAATATCGGACGGCAAATCTACCTCCAAGCGGCGAAAATAGCAAATAGGGAAATACAAGACATGAACCGATAATGGAAATCAGCTGAGAATGCGACATCCACGCAGGTAGCGACCAGGTGATAGCAACAAAAATAATGGAATTTTTAAGGAAATTATCGTTGAAAACCCCAAAGAAATTGGTAATAAAAAGTGAATACCACTTTTTTATATTTTGAGCCATGAATTGTAAAATTGAACTGCAAAATTACAAATTAATTTCGATGACTTAAAATCGGAAAGCGTGGTCTTTTTAGAGTTTCAGCAATTTAAATGAAATTGGCAATTCCAGCGTCACGTCGGTTGGTTTTCCTTTTTTGTCGGATGGAAAAAGTGTAGGTAATAATTTAGAAACGCGTAGAACTTCGTTTTTCATTTCAGAATTCTGAGCATCAAGCACTTCACAAAGCACAATTTTACCTTCTTTATCCAACTTTAATCGAAGTTTCAGCACATCTTCGGCATTTTTATCTTTCAGTTGATTGGGATACACGATATTGCGAACAAAGAAGTCCATTAAATCTTTGTTGTGTTTGTCGATTACAAGCAAACTGTCAATTTGAAGCGTATCGTTCGGCAAATCGGATAGCCTCACATAAGCCGAATCGGGCGAAAAACTCGTTTTCCCAACTAAAATCATCGTGAATTCATAGATTTTTTTCGCCAAACTATCCGCCACAACTGTCGAATCAATTGTTTCAACCACAACTTTCTGTTTTGATTTCGGACGTTTCTTGGCAGACAAACTTCCCGCCATCAAAGCAAAAATAAAAAATATGTAAAGCGTTTTTTTCATTGTAAAAATTCTCCTTTCATACATTAGCAAAAACAAAGCCAAAGTTTTTTGCTAATTTTCGATTTTCGAATGACGTTTATAATTGCATTCCATATACTTTTGATTTCTTATTTTCTAATCAGTTAGATTTCCACAAACAAAAAACTCTGCCAGAGCAAAAGCTTTTGACAGAGTTTTCAATAAAATCATCAGAGAAAAAATGCTTATTTCACAAATTTCGCAATCATTTCTCCTTTATCGGTAGTAAATTTTACCAAATAAACTCCTGTACGCAATGGACTAATTTTCAGCGCATTGCTGGGAGTAGAAAGCATACATCTTCCTGCAGCATCAAAAATCACAATTTCTTTCACTTCTGATGAGGCCGTAAGTTGCGATTTATCACCGGAAATATAAAAATCCACATCCACAGCGTTCACATTTCCCATGGAAGTCAAAATTTGAAAAACGGCTTGAGCGCTCAAATCTTCAATAGAAGAATAACTGAATGCAGCTTCTGTTCCCAATTCTGTTGAATTTGCCAGATTTGTCCAGTTCAGAAATTTACCTGTACTTGTCGGTTCGGCAACTAAAGAAACGGTGTTTTTCTGGGAGCGCAGAACAGTTTGTTCAGCTTCAAATTCAGTCGATTCGCTAAAAATAAACGCACCGTTAGCATATCCAGTAGCAGTTTTGTCTTTTTTGATTTTTGCGGTTCCCCACTCGGCTTTATTCGATGAAACTGAAATAGTTTTCATTTCCGTAGGGATAAAAATAAAAGTTGAACCTTTTCCGCCTGTAACGTCAGCAGTGCCGTTTTTATAAAGAATTAATTCCGCAGTGGCTCCATCAGCATTGATGCGACCTGCATTCAAAACTGCAGGCTCTTTCGGGTCGATGTAGTATGCATCAGGCATCATATTCGTGTCGAGCGTATTGGATTTTCTCAGCACAAAAGCATTTCCAGTTTCATTTAGCAAAAAACGCTGTTGTGCGTTATTTGAAGCCGGATAAGCTAATTTCAAACCCGTGCCTTTATTTACAAAAAAACAGTTATTTGCATCGCCTTCCAAACGCCAAAGTGACACGTCCGGGTCATCAAAAGTAGCGTTTTCATGCTTTGTATTCGAGGCTCCTTTGCCAATCCATCGGTTGTTTGCCGTTTCAAAATAAGCAATTACGTTGTTCTTGTTTACATTTCCACTCGATGCGTAAAAAGGATTTAATTTGTACCAAACTGGCGCATCTGCAGTTGAGAATTTCACATTTTGAGTTCCTACAGTCACAACTGGTTCGGGATCAGGTTCTGTCACATTATCAGCAGCCAGAATTGTTTCACTGATACGAAACCATTGCGACGTTTTAAAATTATTCAGCGGAACCAACGAAACTGCCTGATTGTAATTCATCGACCAGTTTTTAGTCGGAAAATTCACTGAAAAAATATTATAATAGCCTTCTTTTCCATCCACAGGAACGATTTTCCACTGCTGAGTGGCAGCTTCGCTCGCTGTTTGCATTTGAAATAAATTCAAAATATCGGTATCAATATTGTCAATCGTTAAGCCGGAAGAAATATTACTGATAACGTAGGCATCGCCCACAGGCTGAATTTTCCATTTTTGAGTAGTAGTTTCAGCATTCGGAGCAGCAAAACGAATAAGTGCAAGTTCATCATTTGTTTCCTGATTTGCAAGGCAAAGTCCTTCTTTTGTTTGGATATAATACTCTTTAGAAGCATCCCATTGTGCAAATCCTGCCATTGGCAAAGTCATTATTGCCAAAAATAAATATAGTATCTGTTTCATCTTTTTTTATTTTTTAATATCCACAAATACCATTATTTATATTATTTCCACAGTGTTGAATCAGCTTAACTCGCAATTTCAAGAACATATTCGGATCATTTGCTGCAATATTCGTCCGTTCCTGCGGATCAAGTAGTAGATTGTACATATCATATTGCTGAGCTGACGTATTGTATCTTACTTTGAAACCGGTATTGCTAACAATGGCCGGACCTTGATACGAAGAATAAACAATGTAACGTTCAGGCAACACTTCTCCTTCCATCAGATTTTTCCAGAATGACGTTCCGTCTTTCTGATAAGTATCGGAAAGCTGCACTCCAAGCATTTCAGCAAAAGTTGGTATCAAATCATAATGCGCCACAAATTCATTGGAACGAACTGCTCCCGGCACAATACCAGGCAAGTAAATTGCCATCGGCACGCGAGGTCCACCTTCGCTATTCTGACGTTTGAAACCACGCAATGAGCCATTTCCGTTGAAAACATCACCATGTTTATCGGAATAATATACATTGTCCCAGTCGTTGTATTGTCCCCAAGGTTTGCTTACTCTTCCGGCTTGTGAATAGTAAATTTCGTGTCCGTTGTCAGAAGTAAAAATCAAAATGGTGTTATCCTCAATTCCCTGAACTACCAGTTCGTCCATAATCATTCCTACCACGCTATCCAGGCGAATAACCATTGAAGCGTATTCTTTCTCAATTTGTGTCAAATTAGGATTGTCTTTAACTTGCGGACTGACTGATGGAATCATCACAGGTCCGTGAGGCAACAAAGTTGGATGATAAAGAAAAAACGGCTTATCCTTATTGGTTTGGATAAAAGATTTGATTTTTTCGTCGAATAAATCTTGCGAATATTGCTTTTTGCCGGTCATATCCCAGCGATGATCGTAAGTAGCTTGCGTTTCACCTTCGCGTGTTTTAGCACAGTCGGTACGGGTATTTCCGTCAATCATCACGATATTTCCATCTTCAAATAAGAATGGCGGGTAAAATCCGTGGCATCCCACGTGATCCAAATAACCATAATAATGATCCCAGCCGTGACGTGTCATCTGACTACGTGTTACAGTCCAGCCGTATTCCAGTTTTCCGATTTGTCCGGTTGCGTATCCGGCTTGTTTGAAAACTTGTGGTAAGTAATAATCGCCTGCTGGCAATTGTCTGTCGTTTGCGTCAATACGAGCTTCAATTTCAGAAACTTTAGCTTCTGTAGCCGATGCTTTGTCTATTAATAGCTGACCACCGCCACTCACACGGATTTTTTCCTTACGAACGTCGCTATAACCTGTAAGAAGTGATGCACGAGCTGCGGCAGAAACCATTCCGCCATAAGCGTGAGTAAATTGAGTGCCTTACCTGAAAAGTTTGTCGATATTGGGCGTCATATACTCTTTTTGTCCCATGCAGGAGAGTAATCCCATTCCCAAATCGTCGGCATAGATGAGGATGACATTCGGTTTTTCGAGCTGCTTAGCTTCAGTGGTTTGTGCTTGAACTGCAGGTGCGATACCGACACAGCATCCTACTCCGAGTAATAGTTGAGTAGATTTTTTCATGTAATGTGATTTTAGTTATAAATAAAAATGAAAGCACAAATTTACAGAATTTATTTCGAGTAATGCAACAAAAATCATAGAATTAGCTTTTCATTCTGTTAAAAGTGATTTGTAAAAAAATAACGCCGAAAAATTCCGGCTTTATCTTGTACTAAACTAAAACTATTAACAAGTAGAGAGAAAATTTTATTGAAGTTTGAATTGGACTGGCATCACATAATTAACTTTTACGTTCTTTCCCTTATCTTTGCCGGGCGTCCATCTTGGCATGGCTTGAATCACTCGTAAAGCTTCTTTTTCCAGTGCTTTTTCTCCGGCTTTAATATCTTCAGCTGTAACTTCTTTTTGTTTTCCATCTTTTTTACCACCTTTTCCATATCCTACAACAACCAATCCCGGTTCAGGTGAAGTAAATTTTGTATTCAGGATTTTAGCGTCTGAAATATTTCCATTTTCATCAATGATGTATCCAACTGAGATTCGCCCCATTGCACCAACTTCCTGAGCGATAACTGGAAATTTTATGTTCTGACCTAACCAACGATACAAAGCTTGTTCACCTCCGGGAAACGCAGGCGGTGTGTCAACGACATCGTAAACTTTATTATTATCTTTTCCTTCATGTACTGATAGAGCTATAACTTCCGCATTTTTCCCTTCGCTCCAATCCATGCCTTTTTGAATTTCCAATTCATCGTTCGTTAAAATAACAACTCCATCTTTTGCTTCCTCACCATATCTTTTCACAGCTTCCTCTCCTGGAAAAATGAGAGCATGCTTATATTGACTTTTGTCTAGTATATCAAATTCTGTTTTTGAAATCTTTTTTCCTTCAACAATGTACAAGGATGGTTTTGGAAGGGGTTTATCGGGGATAAATCGTTTTTGGGCTTCCAAATTACCGGCTTCTGTCAATTTAAACTGTATAGGAAGTGTATAGCGCACATTTACGGCTTTTCCTCCTTGCTTGCCCGGGATCCATATTGGCATAGAATTTACAACCCGAACCGCTTCTGCATCCAACAACGGATCCACCCCACGTACTACTCTTGGATTGATGACTTTTCCCGTCGCTGCAACAACAAATTGTAAGGTTACACGTCCTTGAATTTTCTTAGCCTGCGCTTCAACCGGATATGGATATTTTATATTTTCACTCAGCCAATTATACAATTCATTTCTCCTCCAGCGAAAGCTGGAGGAGTTTCCACCACCTCAAAAACAATCATGTCTTTGTCACTCAGATTAGTGGGGCTTTGCACTTCATTATCTTTTGTCTTTACGGGCTTCGTAAATTCAATTATCTTTTTCTGTTGTTGAAGTTCAGTATCTGTATAAGTCAAACTTGCATTTTCAGGAATAACTACATTTTCCACAAAGTTTTTTGTGGCAGCTACCATGTCTTGCATATTACTTGCAACAAGCATTACAAGGACAATTGGGATAATCAAAGCATATTTCAATAATCCCATTTTTCTGGTTTTTTTTGAATTCATCATTTTAATTCGCTTTTTTATTGGTGAAACATTAAATTGATTGCCCAACTTACTATCTGCAGGTTCGTAAGTAAGACTTAACAAATGATATTGGTATTTTTTGGGTTCAAAACCCGATTTTATTACATGATTATCAGCCAGAAATTCCAGATTGTAGCGTATTTCGCGTTCCAGAAGCCAGGCAGCCGGATTGAACCAGCACAGCAAAGTCTGAATTTGTCCTACAATTACGTCGATGGAATGCCATTGACGTGCGTGTGTCTGTTCGTGAGCCAGAATTTCGGCCGTTTCTGCATGATCGTGCAAAAGTGGATTGATAAAAATCCATTGAAAAAATGAGAATGGCGTCAGTTTTTCGTTCATCCGAATAATCGGTACACCTTGCAATTCTTCTTTTTTGCCTTGCAATCTTCTTTTAATTATGGAAAAAAGCTGAATGCAAATCCGCACAAACATCAGCAAAGACACAAATCCAAACGCAGCCCAAAGCACATTTTCAAGAGTAAAAATGCTTGTTTTTACAGTTTCTGTTGGTGTGAAAACAAACTCATCCATCTTGATGGCTGCAATGGCGGTCATGATTGGCTCTTGCTTCCGTATCCATCCTTCTACCGAAATCAGCGGATAAACAAATGAAAACAAAACACTTACGAGCAAGTACACTCGTCGCAACATCCAAAACGTATCCCGCTGAAACAGCAACTTGTAGCACAAGTAAAAGAGGATAAGGGATAAATTGACTTTAATTATGTAAATTTCCATGATGTTAGGTTCAATGTTTGTAAAGTTGAAAGTTTTTAAAGATCTAAATGTCTAAAGAGAAATCTTAAACGATTTCTTCTATCATTACTTTTTCTCTATCAACTTAATAATTTCCTGAAGTTCTTCGGCAGAAATTTTCTTTTCTTCGGCGAAAAAGCTGACCAATTCTTTGTACGAATTTTCAAAATAATTTTTCACTACATTGGACATAAATTTCTTTTTGTAATCTTCTTCGCGGATTACGGCCGAATACTGATACGTATTTCCAAATCGCTTGCCTTTTACGTAGCCTTTTCGTTCCAGATTTTTCACAATGGAAGCCACCGTAGTGTAAGGAGGATGCGGCTCGTCCATTTCTCCAATAAAATCTTTGATAAAACCCGGCTCATTCTGCCAGATAATCAACATAAGTTCTTCTTCCTGATGCGTTAGTTTTTCCATAATTTTCAATGTCTTTATTCTCGTGAATTTTGTGTAGCTATCAATCTATTACGAAAACATCGCAAATCTACGAATTATTCGTAATTAAACAATGTTAATAATACACAATTAACTTTATTTAACTTTCGAGTTGTTTGGTGTTTGTAGTTTTTTCTCCAATCTTTCCAGATTTCGCTTTGCTATCTTGCTGTAGCTATGCTCTTCAGGATCAGGCTCTAGCTCCAGCATTCGCCGATAGAAACGAATGGCATTTTTATAATCTTCCAAGCCTTCATAAGCCATTGCGGAATTGATTGTGGCAAATTTATTTTCGTTATCCAAATCCAATACTTGCTGATAATAGCCGATTGTCTTATTAAGTCTCTCGTTTTTCTCCAATCTGTTATTTCGCATTGTGAAATTTCCAATTCTATTCAAAACCTGCACCAGCTGCACCGTATCCGGTTTTATCAATTGATATGCTTCCTGAAAATAAAGAAGCGCAGGTTCCCAATGCCCCATATTATCATAACATTTGGCGATATAATACTTAAATGCATACGATCCGCCGTTCACAATCGAATCGGCACGCATAAAATACGGTATAGCATCCGATGGGTAATTTTCATCCAGAAAAAAGTGCGACATTCCGGCAAAATAGTTCTGATTTTGATCAAAAGGCGCCTTCATCCTCTCCAACTTATTATACTGATCTACTGCCTGTTTGTAGTTCTTTGAAAAATAATTGGCCAAAGCATTTAGATGCAAAACTTCGCTATTCGCAGCATCAAAGTTTTTCAGGTAATTATCAGTCAAAACCAGCATCTGCGGAATGGAATCAATCGCCATATACAAATTTGACAACTGAATAAGGGTGGAAAGTTCGGAAGGATCAGTTGCTAAATAATTCCTCAAAACTGCCGCTGATTCTTTCGTGAACTTCATTGCTGCGAGGTTGCGTGCTTTCAGACGAACGGCTTGCGACAAATTTATCTGTTGCAAAACCGAATCAGCAATTTCAAGCGAATGCTCGTATCGCTTAAGCGAATAAGTCAAATCGCCTTTTTGCATCAAAAATGCCGGAAGCGGCTCAATATTAGTGGCATAATTGAGAAATTCCACTACCAATTCTTTGTTGCCAATGGCTTCAGCAAAATTTGCTAAATCAGAAATTACAGAAATATTTTCTTGATTTTTCTGTAAAATTTCTCGAAGCGTAATTTCTGTTTCCGTTTTTTTGCCAAGTTGAAACTGCGATTTTGCTTTAATCAATAAAACAGCCGCATCTTCTGTTTCCAAACTATCAACATAGTTAATCAAGTCACTCAGCATCAATCGATTTTGAAAGAATTGGATTTTTTGCTCGATTGAATCATTTTCAATAGCAGCATTGATCCAATTGCTCTGTAACATGAAAAAAGCAAGAAAAATAACAGATAAAATTCGATACGATTTCATAGGCTCTAAATAAATATTTGTTAGTCAGACAAAATTACGAATTTTTCGTAGAAAACACATATTTTACAAGGAATTTTGTAAAAAATTTGATTTTACGAATGTCTATTTCCCTCCTATATTGTCTTGGAATAGTGAAGTCTTATAAACAAATTATACATCTAAATTAGTTATATGCTAGTCGAAAAAAAATAAATAAGGTAATAAGGTAGTTGAGTTACATTGTTATTTCTACTAAGGTTTTCTTTATTTGTAAATAAGGTTTAAGTCTAAATAAAACCTTATTTACAAAAGGCACCTTAGTAGATAATTTAATTGTTTCGAAAAACCTTATTACCTTATTTGCAATCGAGCCTCAAGATATAATCTTAGATTTTTACTAAATCATATTTAATCTCAAAATCTTTTTCACCTATTCGGGCGTTTACAGTTTAAGTTTATTTAAGTTTTCAGCAGGAATTTAAAAATCTAAAATATTATCTTTGTAAATATTTGCATTTCTGTACTTCGAATCAGCATAAAATGAAACATTATACTTTTCTAATAAGCCTTATTTTAGTCGTTTTTTCCTTTTCACTCAGTGCAAAGTCTTACTATTTTTATGTGCAGCTGAAAGATAAGAACAATTCGCCCTACTCGCTCGACAAAGCATCAGATTACCTTTCTGTGCGAGCTTTGGAGCGTAGAGCACATTTTAAAATTCCCATTGACAGCACCGATTTACCGGTCAATCCGCAGTACATTAAAGCCATTACTTCCGATGAAATTCACGTTCACGCTACCACAAAATGGTTAAATGGAGTTACTCTAATGCTTAGCGACAGTGCAAAAATTGAAACAGTTAAAAAATTACCTTTTGTTAATTTTGTTCAATATACCGGCATCACCTACGAAAATCTTCCACCGCTTGAAAAAACGAAACAATCTCCTACTGCTGATTATGATTACGGAGTTGCATCCAGGCAAATCCAACAACTGAACGGTCAAATTCTTCATCAAAATGGTTACAAAGGCGAGAATATTCACATCGCTGTTTTGGACGCTGGATTTTTAGCCGTGGATAGAAATCCGGTATTCAGTTCGCTGATTTCAGAAGGCAGACTGCTCGGAACCAAGGACTTCGTTAATCCGATTTCGGATATTTACGCCGAAGATGTTCACGGAGCTTTCGTACTTTCGACAATGGCAGCTGAAGTGGATGGCACTTACGTTGGAACTGCCCCAAAGGCGTCATATCATTTAATTCGTACGGAAGCAGCCAAAGGTGAATACCTTTGCGAACCGGATTTTTGGATTTCCGGAATTGAATATGCAGACAGTGCAGGCGTGGATTTAGCTACGACTTCGCTCGGCTATACCACATTTGATGATGCGAGTATGAATTACAAATATTCCGATTTGGATGGGAAAACCATCCGAGCCAGCATTGCGGCGAATATGGCATTCAAAAAAGGGATTTTTCTCATTAATTCTGCTGGAAACGAAGGTTCCAATTCATGGCGACATATCAGCGTTCCTGCTGATGCAGACGGAGTTATCACAGTTGGTTCAGTCAACAAAGACAGCGTTTACACAAGTTTTTCATCTATCGGTCCTTCGGCTGATGGCAGAGTGAAACCGGAAATAGTTGCCATTGGTCAAGCGTCTGCGCTCGTAAGTTCGTCTGGAAACACAATGAGCGGCAATGGAACATCGTTTTCAGCTCCGATTATGGCAGGAGTTTCGGCCTGTTTTCTTCAAGCAGCTAAATCCGTTGCTCCGCAATTAAGTTTGCAGGAAATTTATGAAATGATTTTCGAAAGTGCGCACTTATTTGATAAACCATCAAATCAATTAGGTTACGGAATTGCTGATTTCAAAAAGGCTTATTCCATGCTTCTGAGTAGTTCGTTGAAGCAAGTTCGCCCTTCACCGACATCCAATAAAAATACATTCAAAGTAATTATTGCAGAAAATCAAGAAAATATTGTGCTAAATCTTTTGCCGGAACATTATTTACGAAAAGGAACTATCAGTCTTTTCTCCGTTTCGGGACAACTGATTTTACAATCTGAAATTGTTAACAACAGAATAATTCTTGACACGAAAAATCTGCAAAAAGGCGTTTACCTCATTCACATTGACTAAAAAATTATGAATTCTATCTCACTTTCGGAACTTAGCAATCAAGTTACAAGCGTTATTCGCCAGAATTTCTCAACACCGGTTTGGGTGCGTGCAGAAATCAGCGAACTGCGTGTGAACGGCGGTCATTGCTACCTGGAACTGATTGAGAAAGATGAGAATAGCCACAATATTATCGCAAAAATCCGTGCGACAATCTGGGCTAATACATTCCGAATGCTGAAACCTTATTTCGAAAGCAGCACGGGTGAAACATTCAGAGCAGGATTGAATGTTTTGGTTTCTGCAGTTGTAGAGTACAATGGTTTATATGGTTTTAGCCTGAACATCAGAGATATTGATCCTGTTTTTACGATTGGCAAATTGGCTGCACGTCGACTGGAAATTATTCGTCAATTGCAAGAAGAAGGCATCGTTGACATGAACAAAGAGCTGCCGTTCCCTACTCTTCCTCAGCGACTTGCCATCATTTCATCCGAAACTGCAGCTGGCTACGGCGATTTTTGTGATCAACTTCAGTCTAACAATTCTAATTTTGCATTTTATCCGAAACTTTTTCCGGCAATCATGCAAGGAATGCAGGCTGAAGCGTCAATTATTCAGGCTTTAGAAAAAATATACGAACATATCGAGCTTTTTGATGTGGTGGTAATTATTCGCGGCGGTGGAGCTACAACTGATTTATCATGTTTTGATAGTTATAATCTGGCTCTAAATTGTGCGCAGTTTCCACTTCCAATTATTGTCGGAATTGGTCACCAGCGCGATGTTTCCATACTGGATATGGTAGCGCACACAAGCGTAAAAACTCCGACCGCAGCGGCAGAATTTTTAATTTCAAAACTTGAAATTGAAAAAGGAAATATCGAAGTTTTGGCAAGCGAAATCAGTGAAGTTGTTGGTGATATTTTGAATGCCGAAAACAGACGATTAGAGATGCTGAATTTGAGAATCAAACAAGCTTCGAAAACTGGATTTTTGAAGGAGAATAATCGAATTAGCTCGTTGCAATTTCAGTTAAAAAATCTTGTTCGCAATAAAATTCTCCTTGAAAACAACAAACTCCAACTCATCCAAACTAAGATAAACACGCATTCTCCACAATTTTTAGTAGAGCGAGGCTTGAGTATTACCACACTCAACGGCAAACGTTTGACTTCAAAAACACAAGTCAAAAAAGGCGACCGAATTACCACACATCTTGCCGATGGCAGCATCGATAGCGAGATTGTGCCGCTTCTCTAGATTTTCTCTGATACAATTCGATTTCAAAAAATCGAGACTGAGAATTATTTTCATTTTTCAAAAAAACTAAACTTTATACAATATGCAAAATCGAGCGCAATCGCCCATAAATATCGTAACAAAACCAATTCAACAATTTATTAGTCAAAACAAATCCGGAGGCATAGTCCTAGGGATCAGCGTTTTGCTGGCTATGTTTTTGGCAAACTCTTTCTGGTCGGAGGAATATTTTCATTTTCTGGAAAATAAAATCGGATTTCAATTCAACGACAAATCATTTTTGAAATTTAGCCTTCACCACTGGATTAACGATGGTTTGATGGCGATTTTTTTCTTTGTAATTGGATTGGAACTGAAACGCGAAATTGTAGCCGGAGAGCTTTCAAATCCACGAAACGCGCTTTTGCCAATCGGAGCTGCCATCGGCGGAATGCTTTTCCCGGCATTGATTTATTTTGCATTAAATCCTTCAGGAGAAGCCAGCAGCGGATGGGGAATTCCGATGGCCACAGATATTGCTTTCGCGTTGGGAGTTTTGCATTTGCTCGGCAAGCGAATTCCGCTCAGTTTGAAGGTTTTCCTGACTGCACTTGCCATCGTGGACGACCTTGGAGCAGTTTTAGTCATTGCGTTTTTTTATACTTCAGAAATTTCTATTCAGAGCCTGCTAATCGGTCTTGGATTTGTGCTGGTTATGTTTATCGGAAATAAATTGGGAATTCGAAATATTCTGTTTTATGCCATTTTAGGAATTGTAGGCGTTTGGATTGCATTTTTGCTTTCGGGAGTCCATGCAACGATTGCTTCCGTTTTGGCAGCATTTGCAATTCCAGCGAATGTCGGCATCAAGGAAAACATTTATATTCAGCACATTAAGTATTCTATTGAGAAATTTATGCGAATGCAGCCAAACGATAAAATAACCTTGACCGATGAGCAAATTCACCAGTTGGAAGAGATAAAATACGATACAAATTGTGCCATTCCGCCGCTACAACGATTGGAACATGCGATGCATCCATTTGTGACTTTTGTAGTTCTGCCAATTTTTGCTTTGGCCAATGCCGGAGTTTCTGTGAATGTTGACATTGAGCAACTTTTCAGTACCAATGTAGCTCTGGGAGTGGCTCTGGGATTACTTGTGGGAAAACTCGTGGGAATTGTCGGAGCGACTTTATTGCTGGTAAAATTGAAAGTTGCGCCATTTCCCGAAGGAATGAACATTAAAAATCTGTTTGGAGTAGCTATGCTTGCTTCCATTGGATTTACTATGTCACTGTTTATCACGTCATTGGCATTCACTGACGTCACACATATCACACAGGCAAAAATCGGTATTTTCGTTGCTTCGATTATCGGAGGCGTGCTCGGATACTTTATTTTGAGAAATCAAAAAAAACCTGACAGCTAAAATCTGTGTTTGAGTGAAGTCACCTCGTTTGGATTTCTGACAGCATAATGCGCTGCATATTGAGCGATTTTGGCCTGTGCTGCCGTTATGTTTTCAGGAATAAACGTTGTGCCAATGGCCGAAATTCCAAAAAGTTTTTCGAACCAAGTGCAAGCTGCTGTGTATCTGCCGTAGTTTAGTTCCAAATGGTATCCATCCCGACAAAAAGTATCGCCCAGCGAGCTTGTGCGCCCATTTTGAATGGCTGTTCCGGCAGGAATTAGCAAATCTGCATTGATTTTTTGCGCAACTTTTGCCGTTGTTTCCACAATTTCGCGATACATTCTCAATTGATTTTTGCCATAATTTGCAAATCCGGAATGCGTAGCATCCTGAGAATACGCCCAAGTTGAATGCAGAATAATTTTCAAGTTAGGATTGTCAATCTCCTTTCTGGCAAAGACAATTAAGCTGTCAATATAGGGAAAATAGGTTTCGTAAATTCCGGAATTTTGGCTTACTTGCTGAAACGAAACATAATCCCATTTTTCATTTTCGAAAGCCTCCTGAAGTGTAAAATCAGCCGTTCTTGTCATTTTTCCATCCACTATTTTTCGAAACGAATAATCGGTGGAATTCGTTTTGAAATTGTTGTAATGACGTTCCAGCGAGCATCCGCCAATGTACATATTTCCAATAATTATCGTGTCGCCATTAGCTTTTACAAGATCGTAGAGATAATTTTCCACCGCATCTTCCGAAAAACTATTGCCAATAGTCAGCAGTTTGATTTGCTTGGCAAAAGCGGACGATGAAAGGATAAATACAAATGAAATAAGAATTGAAATTTTCTTCATTTGGCTTGACTTTAAAATTTTACTTTTTCTCTTTTGAAAACGAATACGGTGCATCATTTTCAGCGGTTCCGCGATTATAATTCGGAACATTATCCATTTGAAAATGCAGTTTCATTCCTTTTTTAATGGCATCAATGTTCAGGTAATTTTTCGTATAATTTTTGCCGTTTAGTTTAAGCGATTTCACATAGACATTCTCAGCATTATTATTCGCAGTTGTAATTTTCAGTTTTTTTCCATTAGGTAAATTCAATGTCGCTTTCGGGAAAATGGGTGATCCAAGCACATATTCATTACTTCCCGGACAAACCGGATAAAAACCTAAAGCCGAAAAAACGTACCAAGCCGACGTCTGTCCGTTGTCCTCATCACCGCAATAGCCATCAGGTGCGGGCGTGTACATCCGTTCCATCACTTCACGCAAATGATATTGTGCTTTCCACGGTTCGCCGGAATAATTGTACATATAAATCATGTGCTGAATTGGCTGATTTCCATGTGCATAATTGCCCATATTCATTATTTGCATTTCGCGGATTTCATGAATTATAAAGCCGTAATAGCTCTCATCAAATACCGGTGGAAGCGCAAAAACCGTGTCCAGCATTTGATTGAATTGCTGCTTTCCACCCATCAAATCTATCAAACCTTGCGGATCGTGAAAAACCGACCATGTATAATGAAGCGAATTCCCTTCTGTAAAATCTCCACCCCATTTGAATGGACTGAATGGCTCGCTGAATTCTCCGTCGGCTTTTCGCCCGGCCATCAAATTATATTTTTTGTTGAATAGATTGCGGTAATTTTGGCTGCGTTTTGCAAAAACTCCAATTTCACTTTCGGGTTTTCCAAGCGCTTTTCCCAACTGATAAATACACCAGTCGTTATACGCATATTCGAGGGTGCGAGCGACACTTTCATTGATGCCAACATCATTTGGCACGTAGCCAATATCGTAATAATGCACGTAACCGAGCCTTCCGGTCGATGAAATTTTCGGATGAACGCTCATTGCTGTGTTCACAATTCCTTCCCAAAGTACATCGGTTTCTTTTACTTTTATTCCCTGCAAATAAGCATCTGCCAGCACCGATGCCGAATTATTTCCAACCATACAATCTCGATGTCCGGGACTTGCCCATTCCGGGAAAAAGCGACTTTCTTTACAGGCATTGATTAATCCTTCTTGCATTTTCTGGTTCATCTCCGGATAAAGCAAGTTCAGCAACGGGAATAAACTGCGAAATGTATCCCAAAATCCGGTGTCGGTAAACATATATCCCGGCAAAACTTGTCCGTTGTACGGGCTGTAATGCACTACATTGCCTGATTTATCGTATTCATAGAAACTCCTTGGAAAAAGCACCGAGCGATACAAACTGGAATAAAAAATCCGCATCTGGTCGATGTTGGATGTTTCCACTTCTACTCTACCCAAAACCTCGTTCCATCTGTCTTTTCCGTCATTTTTTATTTGTTCAAAATCACGATTTCTTAATTCCTGTAGGTTCAATTCAGCTTGTTCAAAACTGATAAAAGAAGATGCAACTCGCACGTGAATTCTCTCTCCTTTTTGGGTAGAAAATCCAATGATTGCACCTGCATGATTAGTTTTCGCCTCCAATTGATTGGCTTTTATTTCTCCATTTTCCACAGAAGAATGGTAAGAAAAAGGCTTATCAAATTCTATCGCAAAATAGTTTTTAAAATTTTCCGGTACACCGCCCGAATTTTTCGTAGTGTAGCCAATAATTTTATTTTCTTGTGGAATAATTTTCACGTTAGAGCCTTTGTCGAATGCATCTATCACCACAAATGAATTTTCATTTTCCGGGAAAGTAAAGCGAAACATCGCGGCTCGCTCCGTAGGTGTTATTTCTGTTACTACGTCAAAATCAGCTAAATAAACCTTATAATAATGCGGTTTGGCAATTTCAGCTTTATGTGAAAACCAGCTGGCGCGTTTTTCTTCATCAAAAATCGCTTTTCCGGTCATTGGCATGATTGAAAACTGTCCGTAATCGTTAATCCACGGACTTGGCTGATGTGTTTGCTTGAATCCTCGGATTTTATCGGCATCATACGTATAAGCCCAACCATCGCCCATTTTTCCGGTTTGCGGTGTCCAGAAATTCATTCCCCACGGCAAAGCAATGGCAGGATAAGTATTTCCGGTGGAAAGCGCGTGTTTGGATTGCGTGCCAACCAACGTACTCACGTAGTCAATCGGCGTTTGACTATTTACGAATGTAA
>CAZCIU010000043.1:0-24090 GCA_964498765.1 uncultured Paludibacter sp.
TGGGGTTATTCAAACAAAGTGCTTGACCTTATCGCTGTAATGGATAAAACAAAATAATTTACCCCTTACCCCTTAAGGGGAATTGGGAGAAACTCCGAAAGTCTGATGATTTTCGGAGTTTTTGTATATATTTGTAAGCATGTTAAACTTCGCAGCCATAGATTTCGAAACCGCCAATCACCACCGCACAAGTGTTTGTAGCGTAGGTGTTGTAATAGCACAAGGTGGTGAAATTGTTGATAAATTTTACAGTCTGATAAAGCCGGAGCCGGAATTTTATTCGTATTGGAATGTGCAGACGCATGGAATTACATTGGAAGATACGCAGTTTTCGCCCGTTTTTCCACGTGTTTGGGAGCAGATAGAGCCGAAGATTGAAGGATTGCCACTGGTAGCTCACAACAAAGGTTTTGATGAAGGTTGCCTCAAAGCCGTTTTTCGGATGTATCAGATGGACTATCCGGATTATGAGTTTCACTGTTCGCTCCAATTGGCGAAAAAGCAGCTGAAAGGAATATTACCCAATTTCCAACTACACACGGTTTCTGCCTATTGCGGTTTTAATCTCAGAAATCATCATCACGCTTTGGCAGATGCGGAAGCTTGTGCTAGAATTGTGTGCGCATTATCGTAATCAATTCAAAATAAAATTCTTAATCGTCAAAATTTATTATTTTTGAAATTATGAAATTGAAAAACATAATTCTATTCATTGGCTTGCTGCTATTTATTTCATGTGCTTCACAGAAAAACAGCACTCAAATCAATAATGTAAGCGATTGCATATTCAAAGAAAATGACATGTGCAATGACAATATTCTATCACGTGATTGGGTAGGGCATAGAGATGTGATCTACTTTAATAGCGAAGCGATAGTAATTCCTGTTTCGCCATTTAGTTGCTTTAAAGGAAATAGAAAATTACTTGATGCTAAAGATGGTTTTGTAGAAGGAACTACAAATGCCGGATTAAAAGGATATATATGTGAATTCAAAATTATTAATGGAAATTTGTTTTTAGTCTCTATTCATCAAGATAAAAATGCTCCTTTTGTAAAAACAGCAAACAAAACCCTTCGTGAAAAGATTGAGCAATTAACTGATAGAAAGTTCAATATATCAGGTAAAATGAAAGTTGTCTGGTTGTCGGGTATGCTGTATGGACGAGTGAATGGTGAAATGGGCGATGAAGCTTCCCCGCATACTTATAAAAATGGAGTTGGCAAAGATTATAAATTAAGTTTTCAGAAAGGGAAGTTAATAGATATAGTGGAAATTCCAATGAAAATTAATAATCTTGCTCAGTAAGCATTAACCCGCATTATTCACACTTTTAGCTTTTAGCTTTATGCAGATGCAAGGCATCTAAGTTTGCCGATATAGTGGTCTATTTCAAGAACTTAGTAACGAAGCAGATGCGTGAAGATAAAAGTGAGCGATATAAATCTTAATGAAATAGATTAAACCGTAATCTTTTAATCTTCAGTCGAAAAGCTAATTATTCTTTGTCGCGATGAATAATGCGGGTTAAATGGACTGACGACTAATTCCACATAAAAGCAATAGCAAAAAAACGAATACAATAAAAAAATCCGAAAACAAATGCTGTTTTCGGATTTTTTTATGTTTTTACTCCTATTCAAGAAGCAATCAGATTTTAACTTTTCAACCGTTTCGTTCTTCACAGATCAATCCGAGTTGCAAAAAGTAGGGTAGTTGGTAACAATACATTGAAACTACTACCGGTGATTTTTTAGATTAGATAGTTATAGTTAAATAGATTGGTTTTCAATTTTTTAAGTTTAATTCATCGCTTTGAATTAAAATGAATTTCTTTTTACAACTTTCGTTGGCAAATAAGTCTGGATTGGCGTATTGCTCATTATAAATCTGGAAGCCAATTCTCCCATTTTGTACCAATCGATAGACATACTGGAAATTCCACTGTCAATTACATCGTAAAAAGGCATATCGTTATATGCTATAAGTCCAAAATCATCGCCCATTTTCAACTTCATTTCCCGAGATTTTCTTATCAATTTCACAATGTCATCTTGTTTTATCACAATGTAGAAATTGCCTTTTGAAACCGTTGTTTCGTCTATTACTCCGTCGTTTAGTTCGTAGTCAAGCTTATTGTCAATGCAAAACTTCTCAAACCAGACATTGGTAACTCTCGGGTGTTTATGTTTTCTGTTTATTACAAGAACAAATTTCTTGTATTTCGAAATTTCATTTTTAATCGTGTCAAGCGCATTGTAAAAATTCTCTCCGAAGTTTTGGCAGATATACGAGTATTCGTCTTTTTCAAACTTACCAAAATCAAGCAGGAGCAATTTATTTTTATCAATACTTCTCAGCGTATCCGAAAACTTATCAAAACTATAATTCATTATCAGATACTTATTGTAGCGCCCTACAGAATCATTTACCAGTGTGTCAAACAGTCGTTCGTTGTATTGATGAAACAGCAGATCTACTTTTACAGTGACCGGAAGATGCTCTACAAAACTTTGGTAAAACGCTTCCTTAAACTGCGAATATTCATCTAAAAGCAGAATAACTTTGATTGTATCAGTCGTTACGAAGTAGCTTTTTCCATGAATTGAGTCAATCACACCTCGGTCTTTCAAATTCAAAAATGCCTTATATACCGTATCTCTCGATACTTTGTAATCCCGGCTTAGTGTATTGATTGAAGGTAGTTTGTCTCCCAGTTTCAGTTCCTTATCTACTATTTTGTTATGTATGTAGTCTGATAGTTGCTGAACCTTTGTGTTTCTATGATCGAACTTTAATTCCATCAGTCTGTTAACTGTGCTGAACTGTGATGATGCAAAATTAAAGTAAAAAGAACTGCGAGCAAAATTATATTTTATGTTTTACAACATATTTTGCAGCGAAATTGTAAAATAAAGTGTTAAATATACTGTTTTTTCAAAAAATGGAGGGGAAATATTATAAAAATCTTGAAAATCAATAAATTTAATTACAGAAATATATCTTTATTTGCTTTTGTATTTTAGTTTATAATTAGCTTGATTAATCACGTTTTTCAATCTTAAACAGCAGTCGATTCAATAAATTATAAGCACGATACACTCCCAGTTCGCCGGCTTTACTTAAATCCATTTTAGCAGGTTCTTCTTCATTTAAGAAAATGTACGACAAACCACGACCAAAGAAAGCTTCAGAGAAATAATCATCCAGTTCTATGGCTTTGGAATAATTCAGCACCGACTGACGATATTCTTTTAATCCGGCCAGGTAGTTGGCTTTATTATAATAGGCAAATGAAAAATCGGGTTCCAGCGCAATCACTTTATCGTAATCATCAAGTACAAGCATCCGATTAATGCGGTTTTTTTCATCATTCAATTGAGTGCTCAGCGGTTTTTCTTCCTCTTTTTCTTCAGCTGTAAGCCGCTCAAACTCCATCAGTTTAATCCGCACATTGGCACGGATAAAATAGGCGAGCGCATACGATTCGTTCAGCTGAAGCACGGTATTCAAGTCCTCAAGCGCGCTGCTGTAATCCTGTACAGTTTCAAACTCGATGGCACGTGCCAGATATAAATCAGCATCCGTGCGATTAGCATTTATTTGAGATGTCAGCACATCTATCTGATCAAAATGCGGCTGAACATTTCCGGCATCTAAGCCCTTATTTTTAATCGTAACTTTAATTTTTTTGGCAAATTTACCCGATTTATTAAAGTTAAAAATCAAATCATGGAAACGATTGGTGCTTGAAAGTACCGAATCTACATCCTCAAATGTAATGTCAGCATTATTGATGTAAGCTAATTCGGCATAATTATCCTGCACTTTGCCGCGAAGATTGTCGGTATAAGTTGTCTTTTTGAATTTATCTTCGGATTGCTCCGAAAGTTTGTCTGCCAAAGTCCGATTAGAAGTAATGATTGACGTGGATGTAGGCACTTTTACAATCTGATTTTTCGGTTCCAATTCTTGTTTGCGGCGATAATAATCCACATTATTTACAATTTCAAAAACAAGCGATTTATAGTAATTCGATTGCCTTTTATTGCCTTTTTTCTCGTATGCCTCTGCCAATGCATAATAGGCCGGAGCAAAATATTTGTAGTTCTGCAGAATTTCCTCAAAGTTTTGAATGGCTTTGTCCAGATAGCCTAATTCCAGCTCCAGATTGGCTTTTTGAAGGATGGCTTCGTGATTATTCGGATCCAGCTCCACAACGCGCTCCAGATCGCTTAAAGCATTGTTTTTATCGCCCAGATTATTCCGCAGCAAAGCGCGGTTGTAATACGCCAAACTGTTACTTCTATCCAAAAGAATGGCATAATTATAATCGTTGAGCGCTTGATTGAAATTGTATTTTTTTACATTCAAAATCCCGCGATTGATATAATCTCCGGAGAATTCCGAACCATTTTCAATGGCTTTGCTGTAATCGGTCATGGCACCTTTTTCGTCCTTTCGCATCATTCTCAGAAACGCTCTGATGCCGTAACCATAAGGTTTATTTGGCTCGTTCACAATGGATTGATCAAAAGCCAGCAAAGCCGAAGCGGTGTCGTTTTGAGCCAGATAAAGCCTTCCCAGTTCCACATCCACATTTTCTGATTTGGAGTTAATTCTTTTCAGTTCTTTCAGGCTGTTGATAGCTCCCGGAATGTCTTTTTTCTTTTCTTTGATATACGCCAAAAGCTTGTATGAAAGCTCCATCGTACTGTCAATCTCGATGTTTTTCTTCACCATTTCCTCTGCACCAAGCGTGTCGTTGCTAATCAGCATTATCCGACCGATTTCGTATTCTATTCCTTTGGCTTTCGGATTTATTCGCTTGAAATAATTCAAATCTTCAATGGCTCCTGCAAAGTCTTTGTTTTTTTCTTTGACCTCAATTCGGTTGGCAATAAAATTGGAATTATCCGGATCAAATTCAAGTGCTTTGGTAAAATCAAAAATCGCTTCTTCGAATTTGTCCAGGTTTTTTCGGGCAAATCCTCGGGTGTAATACGCGTAAGGTACAAACGGATTTAGATTGATTGATTCGTTGCAGTCCTGCTCTGCACCGACATAATCGCCAAGGCTGATTTTCGCCATTGCACGAAACATATACGGCTCTGCAAGGTAAGGTTTTACTTTAATTACCTGATTGAAATACTGGATAGAAAGCACATAATCTTCATAATAATAGGCATTTCTCCCAATATTCATTATTCGGTCGGTATTCCACTGACCAAATGAAAATTGGAAGCTAAAAGCCAGTAATATGCTTAAAAATAGTTTTTTCAATGCAGATAATTATTGTTTTTAGATAAAATTATTCTCGAAAAGTTTAAATCAATCCCGAATAAAATTATGGTGTAGCAGGAGTGGCAGGAGTTGCCGGTTCTTCTTCACTAATTAAATTGACATCGCCACCACAGCCGCCTTCCGAACTCCATTCAGCCGGAACATTAAAGTTGTCTGTTACTTTATATTCCAGTTCTTTATCAGCCAAAACTCGTTTCATATACAGCGACCAAATTGGAAGTGCCATAGCAGCACCTTGACCTTGCGCCATTCCATCAAAACGAATGGAACGCTCCTCACCGCCAACCCAAACGCCGGAAACCAGTTTCGGAGTAAAGCCCATAAACCAACCGTCTGAATTATTGTTCGTTGTTCCGGTTTTTCCACCCATCGGCATATTAAGTCCATAAATTCGGCGAACACGACCACCGGTACCTTCGTCCACTACATTTCGCAACATATAAATCATTTTATAAGCGGTCGTAGCACTGAAAATCTCGTGCATTTTCGGAGTAAAGTTGCCGATGATATTCCCATTAGCATCCTCGATATGCGAAACATACAGCGGTTCAACCCGAATTCCTTTGGATGGAAATGCTGTGTAAGCACCCACCATTTCGGCTACAGAAATCTCAGCCGGACCAAGTGCCAGCGAAACCACCGGGTCGATTTTGTTTTTCACACCAAAGGAATGAATAAGTTTTACCAAAGCTTCGGGCGTATATTGTGTCATCAGACGGGCAGAAACCCAGTTGCTGGAGTTTGTCAATGCCCAGTTCAAGCTAACCATTTCTCCTTTTCGTCTTTGGGAAGCATTTCGAGGCGTCCAGGGACCGGAAGAAGTTTGAATGGTGATCACGTCATTCAGCATCAAATCACAAGGCGACATACCTTCTTCCATGGCCAGTGTGTAAAGATACGGTTTGATTACCGAGCCAACCTGACGGCGACCGAGCGTAACCATATCATACTGGAAAGCCGAATAATCCGGGCCGCCAACGTAAGCTTTCACGTGACCATTGGCAGGATCCATCGACATAAATCCGCAGCGCAAGAAATGTTTGTGATATTTAATTGAATCCATCGGTGTCATTATCGTATCCACCCAACCATTGTTGTAGGTAAATACACGCATGTCGGTTTTTGTGTTGAATGATTTCTCAATTTCTTCATTATCCGCTCCGGCTTTTTTGAGTTTTCGGTAGCGTTCGGTCTGATTCATGGAGGCATTCAATATGCTGTTAATTTCAGCCGTTGTCAAATCTTTGGAGAATGGTGCATATTTACGACCTTTCTTCTCTCTAAAAAACTGACGTTGAAGCGTTTTCATGTGTTCATCAACTGCTTCTTCGGCATATCGCTGCATGCGAGAGTCAATGGTGGTGTAAATTTTTAGTCCATCGGTGTAGATATCGTATTTTGAACCATCAGGTTTCTTATTTTTCTCAAAAAATCCATACAGCGGATCATTTTCCCACGACCATTTATCGTCTTCGTACGTTTGTTTTTGCCAGTCTGCATAGTCGCCTCTGCTCGGCTTTTTAGCAGTCAGAACTTTACGCAAATATTCTCTGAAATAAGGTGCCAATCCTTCCTTGTGATCCACGCGTTTGTAGTCCAGAACCAAAGGCAAAGCTTTCAGCGAATCGCTTTGATTTTCAGTGATAAATTTTGATTTTCGCATTTGGTCAATCACCACATTTCGGCGTTCGCGGGTGCGTTCGTTGTGGCGCAAAGGATTGAAGTAGGAGGGGTTTTTACACATTCCCACAAGCGTGGCAGCGTCCTGAATTTTCAGTTTATCGGCAGTAGTATTAAAATAAACATGAGCCGCCGATTTTATTCCAACGGCATTGTTCAGAAAATCAAATTGATTGAGATACATGGCAATTATCTCTTCTTTGGAATACATCCGTTCCAGTTTCACGGCGATAACCCATTCAATCGGCTTTTGGAAGGCTCGCTCAATGATATTTCCGGCTCCGGGAGAATAAAGTTGCTTGGCAAGCTGCTGCGTAATGGTACTTCCACCACCGGCATTGGAGCGCGTAAGCACGCCAACCACAGCACGCACCAAAGCTTTCAGGTCAATTCCGGAATGCTTGTAAAAACGCTCATCTTCGGTAGCAATTAAAGCTTCAACTACGTTTTTGTCAATTTCATTGTAGTTGATTGGCACACGATTGTCGCGACCTTTATAATAGCGCCCAAGAAGCTGCATATCAGCCGAATAAATCTCGGTGGCAGATTTATTAATTGGGTTTTGAAGTTCCTGAATTTCAGGCAAATATCCAATCCAACCAATACTGATAAAAAAGAATATTAGAATGCTTGCTAAAAATCCAATTCCAAAAATACGCCAGAATTTTTTCCTGAAGTTCTTACGTTTTTCTTCTGTAAATGCCATATCAATCTTCTGTTTTTTTATTTAACCTACAAAAATACGATTATTTTTACTTACACATAGGGCAATTTTTGAATTATTAATAATTCTCTTTCACCTTGCTCAGACGTACATCAATTCCACAATAATTTGATCGGAAATCATTACACCTTCCAATGAAAGTCGCAAAAAGCCATTTTCTAGGATTAATTTCCCGTTTTCTATAAATGTTTGTGCTGATTTTAGGCAGAAATGGTACATTTTTTCGCCAAATTCTTGCTGCAAAACACCAAGGTTTATGCCATCCATTGTTCGTAATGAAACTATTACAAAGTCGTTGTACTTATCTTGTTGGCTCAAAATTTCTTTTTCATAGAAAATTTCATTTTGCTCAATTTTTCGGCAATACTGAGTGATGGAAGAAACATTCCATTGACGCGAATTTCCATCGTACGAGTGTGCAGCAGGACCAATACCGAGGTAGGGCTTTTCTTTCCAATAGGAAGAATTGTGCTTTGAGCGCAGTCCGGCTTTCGCAAAATTCGAAATTTCATAATGCTCAAATCCGTTTTCCACACAAGTTTTCACCAGATAATTATACATTTCGATGGAAGTTTCATCATCAGCAGGAACGACTTTCCCTTTTTTCATCTGTCGCCAAAGCGGCGTGCCTTCCTCGTAAATAAGCCCGTAAGCCGACAAATGCTTAACGTCCAGCGTCATCGCTTTATCTACTTGCTCTTTCCAGGAAGCGAGATTTTGCCCCGGAAGTCCGTAGATTAAATCGATGCTGATATTGTCAAATCCGGCTTTGTGAGCCATTTCTATCGACTTATAAGCAGTTTTAGCCGAATGCCTGCGATTGATTGCTTTTAATTGTGCATCATCAAAACTCTGAACGCCCATGCTCAGGCGATTGACGCCATTTTTTCTCAGTTCAATCAAATAGTCAAGCGATAGGTCGTCGGGATTAGCTTCAAGCGTAATTTCAGCATCATGTTCTATCTCAAAATTATCATAAAAAGCCTGCAAAATCCATTTTATTTCCTCTGCAGAAAGCACGGAAGGAGTGCCGCCGCCAAAATAAATGGTTGTTACGCTTTCATTCAGATAATCTTTTCTCAAGCTAATTTCCTTTAACAAACTCTGTACAAGCTCTTTTTGTTGGGAAAAGTCAGTTTTTGAATAAAAATCACAGTAAGTGCATTTCGTTTTACAAAAGGGAATATGGATATAAATGCCGGCCATTTTTCTGAGTTTTGAAGATTGAAACTAAGATGCAATGCAAAATAAATTCAAATAATTTTCACAAAAATACGATTTGTTGTTATATTTCGCAAAATTGTGATTTTTGTGTAAAAAGAATACGAAAAAGTTTATATTTGCATATTATAATTGTATTCATGCGAAAGACAATGAAAAATCTGGTTCAATTACTTGCCGTATTGGTGCTTTTTTCTTTCTCTTTGAGTGCACAAAATACTCATCCTGAAGATATTATAAAGAACGTAAAACAAAACTACGTTCCGGATAGTCGAGTTAGTATTTACGACGTTTCTCATTATTCAAAAGATGGAAATGTGTTTCTAAAAGGACGTATTTCGGATGTACAGGCACATCAAGCCCTACTTAATCAACTAAAAAGCAATAATTTTCAAATCATCGATAGTATCCGGATTTTACCCGACAAATCGTTGGGCGAAAAGCATTGGGGAATTGTTCCGCTTTCGGTAATTTACATATACAGAAGGCCGAATTTCGGTTCTGAAATTGTCACGCAAGCTTTGCTTGGCACACCGATAAAAATCCTTGAAAAGCAAGATGGCTGGCAGTTAATCCAAACACCGGATCAATATATCGGCTGGACAAACACCCGAATTTCTCCGATCAGTAGAAATGACTTATCTGCTTATAATCAACAGGAAAAAGCAATTGTAAGCCGCATCAGTTCTTTTATTTACAGCAAGCCTTCTGAGACATCACAAGCAGTGATGGAAGTAATTGACGGTAATCTTTTGGTAGTAAAAAACAGGAATGTTAAACGCAAATATACTGAAATAGAACTTCCAAACGGCACAAAAGGTTACATCCTCTCAAAATCCATTCAAACCATTGATGAATGGAGAAAATCGATGATTTTTAAGGGAGAAAATATTGCTGAAACCACCACACGCTTTCTTGGATTGCCTTATTTTTGGGGTGGAACGTCCAGTCGTGGATTTGATTGTAGCGGATTTACCAAAACTGTTTACTTTTTATACGGTCAAATTCTACCAAGAGACGCATCACAGCAGTTTCTTGTGGGAGATAAAATCAATACGGATAATGATTTTGAGAATTTACAAGCAGGTGATTTGATTTTTTTTGGTTATCCGGGCAATGCTTCATCATCTTCACGTGTTGATCATGTAGGAATTTATCTGGGAAAAAAGCAGTTTATTCATGCGGCTCAACAGGTCAAAATTAATAGTCTGGATCCAAATGCAGCTGACTTTGAATCATACTATTTCAAACGACTGATTGGAGTAAAGAGAATCGTTGGTTCTGATGCTGTAAAGGCAAATGATATTACTAACCATGAATGGTATAAATGATTTATTTACAAGAATATAAAGGATATAATTAAACTAACTCTACAATGCAAAATCGGCGTGAATTTATAAAATATCTGATGGCAATCGGCGGATTAAGTTTGGTCGATGCCAATATTTTGGCCGGGAATTTATTGCAAAACAAAGCCATTACATCATCGAAGAAATCGAAACTTAAACTGACTTGGCAAGCCTATGATTTGCAATTAAAGCACGCATTTAATCTTTCTAATTCATCAAGAAAAACCACGCCGGTTGTTCTCACAACTTTGGAATACGATGGACTAATTGGCTATGGAGAAGCGGCATTGCCTCCATATTTGGGCGAATCGCAAGCTTCGGTAATGGCGTTTCTGGAAAAAGTAGATTTATCGGGTTTTTCAGATCCGCTGCAAATAGAAGAAATTCTGCACTATGTCGATTCCATTGCCGCAAATAATACAGCCGCAAAAGCATCTGTAGACATTGCATTGCATGATTTGGTTGGAAAAATCATTGGACGTCCATGGTATCAACTTTGGGGATTAAATCCGGAAACTATACCAAATACAAGTTTCACCATTGGAATTGACACGGATGAGATTGTTCGCCAAAAAGTGAAAGAAGTAGAAGGTCAGTACAATATTTTGAAGGTAAAATTAGGCGGAAAAGAGGACAAAAGAATGGTGGAAGCTATTCGGAGCGTGACTGATTTGCCGCTTTCGGTCGATGCAAATCAAGGCTGGAAAGACAAGCATCAGGCGTTGGGAATGGTAAATTGGCTGAAGGAAAAAGGAATTGTGATGATAGAACAGCCGATGCCGAAGAACAATTTGGATGCTATCGCCTGGCTTACTGAAGAAAGTCCGCTACCGATTTTTGCTGATGAATCTGTTCAGCGATTAGAAGATGTAGAACGCATAAAAGGCGTATTTTCAGGAATAAATATCAAACTTATGAAATGTACCGGCATGCGTGAAGCCTGGAAAATGAGAAATCTCGCACAATCGCTTGGCATGAAAGTAATGATTGGTTGCATGACTGAAACTTCCTGCGGAATTTCTGCTGCTTCACAACTGGCAGCCGGAATGGATTTTGCCGATTTGGATGGCGCATTGCTTATCAAAAACGATGCATTCAAAGGTGCAGAATTGATAAACGGGAAAGTAAAACCATTGAACTTGCCCGGAATTGGAGTGACACACATTTAACTAACTAAATAATATGACACAAAGAAAAGTAACACAGATTATCCGCGGTCAAAACGCCATTGATGGTGCGGGAGTTCATTTAAGAAGAGTTTTAGGCCTGAGAAACGTGCAGGATTTTGATCCATTTTTGATGCTCGATGGCTTCGATTCGCTGGATCCGAACGATTACATCAAAGGTTTTCCATGGCATCCGCATCGGGGAATTGAAACAGTGACTTACCTGATAAAAGGAGAAATTATCCACGCCGATAGCTTAGGAAATCGTGGCACAATCAAAGACCTGGAATGCCAGTGGATGACTGCCGGATCGGGAATTATTCACCAGGAAATGCCTCAGCCTTCTGAGAGAATGTTGGGTTGTCAGCTTTGGGTAAATCTGCCTGCCAAAGACAAAATGAGCATGCCTACTTACGGCGATATCACGCAGGATGATGTAGAAATTGTTGAAGAAGAAAACGCTTTGGTTCGAATTATTTCTGGAACTTACAAAGGCTGTTCCGGGGCATTTCAGGGCGAATACGTAAAAGTAAAATACCTTGACGTGGAATTGGCACCAAATAAAACTTGGTCTTACTCTGAAACACCAAACAACGAAACATTATTCATTTATCTTTTGGATGGCACATTGGCTCCGGATGAAAATTTAACGGCTTTTGAAAATAAAGCTTGTGCCGTATTATTTACTTCCAATAATCCAAACAGTGCTGAAAATGATACAATTACAGTAAAAGCGGGTGGGGAAGGTGCCCGATTTGTTTTGCTGGCCGGAAAACCACTCAGAGAACCCATTTCCTGGGGAGGACCAATTGTGATGAATACACGCGAAGAACTGAATTTAGCTTTCGAAGAACTGGATAGAGGTACTTTTATTAAGCATGAGATTTAAGAAATTAAAATTAACTTCGTAGAAGTTAATTTTAATTGGGGACAAACATAAAGCAGATTAATACCCCGTAAAAAAAACAGGAAAATGTGGCAATCGCCGCATTTTCCTGTTTTAAAGTGTTACAATATCAATTTTGTAGAATTCAATTATTTCTGAAACTTAACAGTATCAGTTTGATTAGTTGAATTTATTTTCAGGAAGTAAATTCCATTGGTCAAGTTTGAAATAGAGATAGTAGTAGTTTCGCCGTTGAAATCAGTTTTAGAAATAATTTTACCGGAAATATCAATAATTTCTGCTTGTTTTTCATTTCCTGTAAATCCTTCCAGCTTAACATACAGCGTTTCACCGGATTTATTTAGTTTTATTCCTGTTGTTTTTTGAATAGTTTCAACACTGGTAGTTGATTTTTTTACACGGAACAACTTCACTTGATGCGCTCTTACAGTTGCAGTAATAGTCGAATTTCTAGTCATAGCATCAGTTCCCAACCACAAATCTCTTACTACGTGACTGCCGGACAAAAATAGTTTGTCAAGGCCGATTTGCATGCTGGTAACAGCAGAATTTCTATTCAAAAATGCAACAGCCACATCACCATTTTCAAGATCTTTCATATAAACTTCTTTACCACCTTCGCTGTAAATGCAAGTTGCAGCTTGTCCCATAGGGTCTTGATTAATGGCAATGACTTCTTTATTAGTCAAAATTCGTTTTGTTGCTGCGGAAAGTTTGTCGATTGTACTCAAATCAAACGAAATCAGCAGCGGAGAATTGAACATTACCCACATAGAAAATTGCGCTTCGTACTCTGTGTCTGTCATTCCGGTTGCATTATTCATAGACGATGGTTTTCCGGTTCCATAAAGTCCTGCACATACCATATCAGCATCATTAAATTGGTTTGGTCCTGCATACCATTCCATGCCTTTCATCAAGTCAATAGTTTGAATTACGCCGTTGTGTCCATTATCGTATCTTCCATGACCCCAAATATCTCTACTGTCAAATGTAGTTCTCCAGGCATGTCCGCCTGCTTCTGCAGCCCACAGCCAAGGTTTTCTTTCGCCCCATTCGCAGATATTGAAGAAAAAGTCTTTTCCTGTTGCTTTTAGTGCGTCACTCATCGCTTTGTAGCGCTTTTTCGCTGTTTCTACATCAGAAGGAGCGCCGCAGTAATCGTATTTCAAAAAGTCAAATCCCCAGTCTGCATATTGTTGTGCATCAATCATTTCATAGTTCAAACTGCCAAATTCACCACCGCAAGTTCTGGTAGCAGCATCTGAATAAATACCAACTTTCAATCCAAGGTTGTGAATATAGTCAGTCAAGGAATTAAATCCTGAAGGGAATTTTGAAGTATTTGCAAGCGGTTTATTATCAGCAGCACGATTGGCAGCATGCCAGTGGTCGTCAATAAGCACGTGACTAAATCCGGCATCTTTCAGTCCGGTAGAAACCATTAAATCCGCTGTTTGCTTGATGTTTGTTTCATTAATATTGCCTTGGAAAATATTCCATGACATCCAGCCCATAAGTGGAGTTGGAGAGATTAACTTACTGCTTACATTTACAGTAAATGCTTGAGTAAAGGATTTTTCGCCGGAGGTTGCAGTTACATTATAAGTATATGTTCCTTCAGTAGAAATTTTTCCTTCTACCAAATTACGTTCGACATTAAATTGAAGTCCTTCCGGCAAATTGCTTACAGTGATAATCGCGTCCGGTTTTGATGCGCGAATGCGATGCATCATTCGTGTATTTGGAAGTGAGTAATGATTTGTCAGACAAGTAAAACTAATATCTTCAGCCATCATTTCTTCATACGAATATACTACAGGAACTTCTCCATTGGCAAATTGAAGAACAACATCACACCAATCTACGTGGTCAAAAGAATTCACTCCATCGCTACCATTGGTACAAACAAGTGAAACAAAATCCCAGCCCGTTACATCAATGTCGAAACTGATAGGCACGTTGTCTCCACCTCTGATATCACCGGTTTTAACTTCGATTTCTTGACCATTGGTACGATTGATAATTTTAATTCCGGCATTTCCTTGGTTGCCAACTTCATCGTCAATTCCTACAACTCCGGTAAGACGAGTAGCACCATTTACTTTAATATCAATTCTTCCCGGTGCATGTGTTCCAACACCGTTTGTATATGTTTTACCACAAACTGTCAGTGAATTCCCATCAATAGAAAGATTACGTTTGATAGTTCCCCAACCGTTTTGAGCTTTTTCAATTTTTAGTTGATCCAGTCTTACGCTTTCACCACTTGCTAAGTCAGCAGCCAGCATTTCATCGTAAGAAACAGCCATCGGTGCGGTTACGGTAAATTCAAATTCGCCATTACACCAGTTTACTAAGTCTGCCCAGATATTTCCATTTCCGGCTACACTTACAAGTGAAATATATTTCCATCCGGTTACATCCAGGTCAATTTCAACTACAGCAGCATCAAGTTTTGAGATTGTTCCACTTTTTACAATTTCATCTTTACCGTTACTGTGATTTATAATACGATATTCAGAAATTCCATGATTGGGAAGTACATCAGCACCGGTTGCGCTATCATCAATCCCAACAACACACTTGAAACGAGTAGATTCGCCGCGCAGGCTGATATCCAATCGACTTTCAGCATGAGTTCCAATACCATATTGGTACACCACGCCTTCCATTGTCAGCGGATTATTGTTTGCAGCTTTATTAGCTTGGATGGTTTTGTTATCGCCGCAGGTACCTCTGGATACGTCGATCTGATCTAAACGAATAGTAGCGGCATAAGATTGCATTCCAAAGAATGAAACACAAAGGAGTAAGAGAGTGATTTTTAGTTTCATAGGTTTTGATTTTTAAGAACTGAGAAAGATAATAAATATTAGTAAATAACTCAAAAAGCTAAATTAATTTAGAAATTCTTCGTGCTATTATTAATTTAAAAGATTTAAGTGTGATTATTTTTAATATCTTTGCACACTGAAACTTATAACCAAATTACTCAATGAAAAAATCAAAGAAAATCTCTTTAGGAGTACTATTTTTACTTCTTATGGTCATTTTCCCAAATTTTGCTCATGCAAAATCGGTTGTTTTTCCTTCGCTCACTCAAGCGGGATCTGCCAGTATTACTGAAAAAACCGACGGTTGGGAATTCTCAAACAATTTATTTTCGGCTTCGTATCTAAAAACTGAAGATGGTAAACTGTTTTTCAATGGTTCACCTGAATTGAGTTTGGATGCAGGCACTGAAATTTTCCAGATTGTACTTGGAAATGGTACAAAAGTAAATGCTTCGCAAATGACTTGGGGTGCAATTGAAGTGGAAGATTTAGTTCCAAACACATCTTCGCCCGTTTTCTCGGAATCATTAAGCGGAAAAGCACTTAAAACCACACTGACTTACCAAAACCTGACTCTTAATTGGCGTGCAGTTTTGCGTGATGGTTCACACTACCTACGTACAGAATTGGACATTACGACTTCTTCGAACACACCGATGCAAAGCATTACTCCGATGATGTATCGCGTAATTAACGGCGACAAGAAAGCGCCTGTTATCGTAGGAAATACACGTGGTGCTGTTATTGCGTCCGACTATATTTTTGCCGGAACAGAAACTCCTCTGGCATTTAATATGGTTAGCGGTTCATTTAATCCAAATTTCAAAGTAAATGCATGGACACCGGAATCTTGGTTAGCAGTTGAAGCTGTTCCTGCTAAAATCCTTAGTCTCGGTTTTTCTGAATCTCAAGTTGTTGCTTCGCAAGGAAATGTAAACGTAAGCAGTGGCGGAACCTGGACTTTCAGATTTACATATAGCTCCGGAGCGCACAGAATGAATTTGACAGGTGTGGACTTGGTAAAAAACGGAACAGTGGTAGCATCTGATCATCACATTGGATACACCGGAAATGCTGCTGCAAACAATGTTTACACTTTAACAATACCTGAAGCAGGTGATTATACCTTGCGTTATTGGGGTGAAATAAAAACAGAATCAATCAATAGTTCAGGCAACATAACCGTTTCTAAATCAAGCGGTTCTACTTACAACCCGGCAAACTGGGTGCCTGCCGACTGGAAAACACCTTCAAGCGTACCAACTGGCATTACAGATTTAGGATTTACCGCAGATCAGGTAGTTTCAAAAGAAGGTACTGTGAATATTTCTGCTGCAGGAAATGTTGGAGTTACATTCCAGTATTCCGGCGGAACTCACCGAATGAATTTGACTGGTGTTGATATTATGAAGGATGGAACTGTTGTTGCTTCTGATTATCACATCGGATTTACTGGTGGTGCATCTGATAAAAATACATATATACTGAATGTTCCTACCGCAGGATCTTACACTATTCGTTATTTTGCTGAAATAAAAACTGAAACCATCACAAGTAATGGTTCGGTAACATTCTCCGGTGCTACTGTTACAGCAACAAATCCTCCGGCTACAATTACAGAAATTCCATTTACAGGAAATGACCCAATTACTACCATTTCTGGAAAATGGAGCAGAAATACTACACTTAAAACAACGGATAAATTCTCAGTTTCAACTGTAGTAGGTATGATAGCTGAAGGGCAAAGCCGTCGTTCATTCCTTTCGTATCTTGAGCGTGAGCGTGCGGTGCCTTGGCGTTCTTTCTCACAATACAACTCTTGGTATGAACTGAATATCAATAGAAACAACGACCCAAATCCGCTGAATAGAATGGTTGAAAGTCAAACTCTTCCGGTAGTAAATGCTTGGAAAAATAATTTATTTGACAAATACAATGTGGGTATCAATGCCTTTGTGTGGGACGATGGTTGGGATGACTTTAACAGTTTATGGGATTTCCATATTGGTTTCCCGAACGGTTTCTCTAAAGTGGATGAAATTGCTGCTCAGCAAGGTGCCGGAACCGGTGCTTGGCTTGGTCCGGTAGGTGGTTACGGTTCATCTAAATCACAGCGTTTGGCTTACTGGAACAGCACACACGATCCGGATATCAGTAACTTCCAACTGTCTAATAAAGAGTATTTCGATGCATTCTTAGGAAGATGTTCGCAAATGGTAGATGACTACGATATGCGTTATTTCAAATTTGACGGAATTAGTGCTCAGTACGAAGCTTTTGGTCCTTCAAGCGAAGAAGATGCAGAAGGTATTATCAATGTAATAAATACCTTACGTGAAAAAAGAGCTGACCTGTTTATTAATACTACTGTTGGAACTTGGGCGTCGCCATTCTGGCTGAATTACTCAGACTGCGTATGGCGTCAGCGTGATGACTTTGATAGAGTGGGTAATCAAGGTAATGCTCGTGAACAATGGATTACTTACAGAGACCATTTGGTTTACAAAAACTTTGTAGAAAGCTCACCGCTTTATCCTATCAATTCTTTAATGACGCACGGTTTGATTGTAACAAAACACGGACCTCCTGCAGTAATGCCGCGAGATAATACGGAAGCAACTAAAAAAGGAATTATTCGTGAAATGCGCTGTGCGTTTGCATCAGGAACGAATATGGTTGAGCTGTATTTGGATAATGACTTGATGACTAACATCGGCAACGGTGAACTTTGGAAAGAACTTGCTGAAAGCATTCTTTGGCATCGTAAAAACGAAGATGTATTAGCAGACGTGCATTGGGTAGGTGGAAATCCTTGGGATGGCGCTAAAGCAAGTGTATATGGCTGGGCATCTTGGAATCCTAAAAAATCTACTTTTGCACTAAGAAATCCTAATGCCATATCTCAAGTTTTCAAAACTACATTACGCCAAGCTATGGACATTCCAAGTTATATAACCGGTAAAATCAAATTGACTGATGCATTCAGTAACCAAACTCAATTTACAAACATTACAGGTGCTGAAATAGATATTGACACAGAATTGTCATTCAGATTGCCTCCGTTTGATGTAATTGTATTTGATGGAACTACAGTTGATGGACTTTCTTCAGTTGAAACTCCATTGAGCGTTGAAGAAAAATTAGGTACTGTTTTTGGCGAGAATCACAAGATTATCTTCAAAGACGTAGTTGAAGGTGCTGACATCCAGGTTATGAACGTAAAAGGTGCTTTAATTGCTTCCAAAGTAAACAAAAATGCTGACTTTGAAGTAAGAGTTCCACAAGCTGGAGTGTATGTGGTAAAAATCTCAACTAAAAATGATAAAATGCAAACCGAAAAACTTGTTTGCTGGTAATATCAGAATAAATTAAAATAGAAACAGGCTGTACTTTAGAAAAGTACAGCCTGTTTTTTTTGAGTTCAGAGTTTTATAAACAAAAAACCACTTACAAATCTGTAAGTGGTTTTTTCGTCGGGGTAGCAGGATTCGAACCTGCGACCCCCTGCTCCCAAAGCAGGTGCGCTAACCGGACTGCGCTACACCCCGTTGCTTTTCCTTAAAAGCGAGTGCAAAGATAATTCAAATTTTATAATAAACAAACAAAAATCAAAGATATTTTTCAATAAAATTCTTTCTCATATTAGAATTCATTGATTATCAAACTATTTATAATCTGAATGCATTATTACTAATAAGCGTTATTATCTAAAAAATTAGTATTGACATCGATTATTACACATTTCAATTCATTTTTTATATGAATAATTTCCTGTGAATAGTATTAAAATATGTAAAAATGAACTAATTTTGCAGCGATTTGTTATTAAAGAAATTTTTCATTAATTAAAAGATTCTATGTTAATCAAACCCTTCGATCGAGTAGTGATAATTGGTGGTGGATTTGCCGGAATGCGGCTTGTAAAGGAGCTTAAGAAAGCTTCTGTTCGTGTTACACTTATTGACAAACAAAATTTTCACTCGTTTCAGCCATTGCTTTATCAGGTTGCCAGTGCACGTGTAGAGCCTGCAAGCATTTCGTTTCCTTTTAGAAAAGCATTTCACGGTTATAAAAATTTTGATTTCAGAATGTCAACCGTCGAGCGGGTTGATATACTTTCCAAACAGGTAATCACTAACGATGGTCCTGTAAAATACGATCATTTGGTGGTCGCGACAGGTTGTACTACCAATTTTTTCGGTAACGAAGAATTAAAATCGCATGCTCTTCCGATGAAAGAGATGTCCGAGGCAATTGAAATTCGAAATCGTGTATTGTTGGATTTCGAGAATTTTGCAACTGCAAGCGGCGAAGAGAAAGAAAAGCTGATGAATATCGTTGTGGTTGGAGCTGGTGCTACAGGAGTGGAACTTTCGGGTGCATTCGCCGAATTGAAAAACGATGTACTACCCAAAGATTACCCAAAAGTTGATTTTTCAGGATTGGATATTATTTTGCTAGAAGGCGGTCCTGATACGCTCGGAAATATGAGTAGCGAATCCAAAAAACAGTCCAGAAAGTACCTCGAAGAACTTGGTGTGAGAGTAAAAACGAACGTATTCCTAAAGTCTTACGACGGTCACAATGCTGTTTTGAATACCGGCGAAGTAATTCCTTGTAAAAATTTAATTTGGTCGGCTGGAGTTACCGGAAACGTAATTGGCGGCATTACAACGCCTGAAAATATCATCAGAAACCGCTATGTGGTTGACAGATTTAATAGGGTAGAGGGTTCGGAAAATATTTATGCTTTGGGTGATGTTGCTTATATGGAAACTCCCAATTATCCAAAAGGACATCCTCAAGTGGCTAATGTGGCAATCAATCAAGCCAAAAATTTAGGTGAAAACTTCATTCGTTCATTGAATGAAAAACCGCTGAAAAAATACGAATACAAAGACTTGGGTATGATGGCAACCATTGGTAAAAACAAAGCAGTGGTTGATTTGAAGCATTTCAAATTTCAAGGATTTCCGGCATGGGTAGTCTGGATGTTTTTACATTTGATGTTAATTCTGAGCGTAAAAAATAAAATAATTATTTTCATTAATTGGGCTTGGGCGTATATTACCAAAGACACTTCGTTACGATTAATTATTACACCAAAAACAAAAAAGGAATAACTAAATACTTTAATTTTATTAGAATAAAAAAGCGTTGAAACCAAGTTCCAACGCTTTTATCTATTTAAATAATTACTTTAACTATTTGATTATTTTCTCAAGATTTGCAGTAGTTTTAGCAATTTCGTCAGAAGTTAATTCGTAATTTCTCAAATCTCCATCGAAATAGGAATCGTAAGCTGCCATATCCACAAATCCATGTCCGGATAGATTGAACAAAATCGTTTTGGCTACGCCTTCTTCTTTAGCTTTATTGGCTTCACGAATTGCAGCAGCAATGGCATGAGATGATTCCGGAGCAGGAATAATTCCTTCCGTGCGTGCAAATTTAATTCCCGCCTCAAACGATTCAAGTTGAGGAATATCAGTGGCTTCCATCATTTGCTCTTCCATCAGCTTGCTCACAATGCTTCCAGCACCGTGATAACGAAGACCTCCCGCGTGAATATTAGCTGGTGAGAAATTATGTCCGAGCGTAAACATAGGGATTAGCGGCGTATAACCAGCTTCGTCTCCGTGGTCGTATTGGAAAACTCCACGAGTTAATTTTGGACAAGATGCCGGCTCAGCAGCCACAAATCGAGTGTTTTTGCCATTCAACATATTTTCCCGCATAAATGGGAATGAAAGTCCCGAGAAATTACTTCCTCCACCAAAACAACCAATCACAACATCCGGATATTCTCCGGCCATTTCCATTTGTTTTATTGCTTCCAATCCAATAACTGTTTGGTGCAAAGAAACGTGATTTAACACACTGCCAAGCGTATATCGGCAGTTTGGTGTTTGGAGAGCCAATTCGATAGCTTCAGAAATAGCAGTTCCCAGACTTCCCTGATACGTTGGATTTTCGGTAATAATTTTACGTCCGGCTTTTGTGGACATACTTGGCGACGCAATCACTTCCGCACCCCAAGTTTGCATCAGCGAACGGCGATATGGTTTCTGTCTGTAACTCACTTTTACCATATATACAGCCAGTTCCAAACCAAAAGCACGTGCAGCATAAGCCAGCGCAGTTCCCCATTGTCCGGCACCGGTTTCCGTGGTGATATTAGTAATTCCTTCTTTTTTACAATAGTAGGCTTGCGCCAATGCCGAGTTCAATTTATGCGAACCAACTGGACTGACACTTTCGTTTTTGAAATAAATATGAGCCGGCGTATCCAGTTCTTTTTCAAGGTTGTACGCTCTTACCAGCGGAGAGGGACGATATATTTTATACTTTTCACGCACTTCTTCCGGTATGTCAATCCACGAATCAGTCGTGTTTAATTCTTGCTTGCTAACTTCTTCTGAGAAAAGAGGTAGCAAGTCGTTAACAGAAATGGGTTCTTTTGTTGCAGGATGCAGCAGCGGAAGCGGCTTATTTTTCATATCAGCAACAATATTATACCATTGAGTCGGGATTTCACTTTCTGAAAGCAGAAATTTTTTCGTTTTGCTCATATTTATACTTTTTTTGGTGTTAATTTTCAATTGAAAGTGCAAATTTACTAATAAAAGTGCAATAAAAAAGAGAAAATAACAATAAAATTATTTTCTCCTTCTTTTAGTATTCTTCAGAAAATGGAGTAAATCCACATTTACTAGCTAAATAAGCTATTTTCGTGCTTTCTTTTTCGGTGAATTTTCTACCGGAACTACTTTATATCCGACTTTTTTTAACAAGCTAATTATACCTTTCTCACCCGGCAAATGAAGTGCACCCACAGCTACAAAACAAGGTCCTGAGTTAAATATTTCAGGTAATTTCTTAACCCAATCGATATTTCTATTATCCAGCAATTTGGCGTTTTCCTCACTCGTCACTCCCCATTTTTTATTGGAGGCCGCATTTAGTTCCAGCAATTCATTGATTTTGCCTAATTTGTACAATCGATTAAGCTCCGTTAATTCTATAATTGCTTCATCTTTTCGTTTTACAAATTCAACTAATTCTTTTGCTTGGGTTTGCAAATCATCCTTCGGAAAAAGAAATTGCAGCTGATCATCAATGGTTTCCAGCCCAATTACAGGAATTCCTTTTTCATTGGCCACAATCTGAAAATAGCTGTCAGATTTAGGCTTATCATCTATCTTTTCAAGTTTTTGAAACAAATAAACCTGAAATAAAGTCTGAATCATAGCCGGATGCAGCTTATCCACAAACTTTAATCGAATTTTGAGCGCATTTTCCAATTCAGTGTCCAAAATCTCAAAATCATCCGGTGAAAGCAAACTTGACATGCTGATAGAATCGGGTAGAGTAGCCCATTCTTGGATTTTCTGATTGCTGTCAAATGAGTTTAGCACAATTTCAGAAACTACTGCCGTAGTAGAATTAAATGCCGGAAATAAGCCCGGAATGCTGTCCAGAATGGAAGTTGAAATCAAATGATGTGTCCCAAAAAGATACGAATCTTGTTTCAGGCCTTTTCCGCTCACTTTCCAAAGCAGCTGCGCTTCCACAGAAAATACTGAAATGAGCAGCACAGCAACGAGAATAGATATTTTTTTCATTATTATACTAGTTTTTTGTAATTTCGTACAAAGATAATTGAATGCTTAGCTTGTAGCGATTATTAAGATTAATTTTAAAGATTTCTGCTAAATTTATAAGAAAAATTCATATTTCCATCAATTTAAACTATATCTTTGCATATAATATAAAAATCTGAATTTATGACATTTCAACAACTGGAGTATATCGTTGCACTGAGTAAAACAAAGCATTTTGTTCATGCGGCTGAAATGTGTGGGGTAACTCAGCCCACCTTGAGTATGATGATCCAAAAGCTTGAGGATGAGCTTGATGTAAAGATTTTTGACCGAACGCGTCACCCAATTGAAATTACAGATGTAGGTCGGAAAATCATTGAGCAAGCACAAACTACTCTGTGTCAGATGAATAGAATTAATGAAATTGTTTCTGCTGAAAAAGGTGATATCAGTGGTAATATTAATATTGGTATCATCCCAACGGTTGCGCCGTATTTGTTGCCAAAGTTTTTCTCAGAAATCAATGAAAATTATCCGGAACTCTCATTCAAAATCACTGAAATGAGAACCGAAACTATTGAAAGAATGCTGCTTATGGGCGAAATTGACATGGCTATTCTTTCTACGCCGCTTCATAATTCGAACATTCTGGAAATTCCATTGTATTACGAAAAATTTGTAGCTTACGTCTCTTCGGATGAAGCAATTTACAGCGAAATTGAACTTGTTTCCAATCAACTACCTTTGGAGCATCTTTGGGTGCTTGAAGAAGGACATTGCCTTAGAAATCAAGTATTTACATTCTGCGATAGTAACAATAATAAAGCTTTCTATACTTACGAGGCCGGAAGTATTGAAACTTTAATAAAAATCGTAGATGAAAATGGCGGATACACTGTAATTCCGGAGCTTCACATCGACTTTTTGAATGAAAAACAGAAGAGAAATCTCCGAAATCTGGTAAATCCGGTTCCTGTACGTGAGATTTCGCTGGTAATTCAGCACAATTTCATCCGTGAAGGTCAACTGAACGCAGTTGCTGATATTGTTAAGAAAATCATTCCACAACACATGCTGGATACGCGTTTGAAGAAGTTTGCAATAAAAATATGATAAAAATGGAGTAGGGGAATAAAATTTTTTTATTCCCCTATTCTATTATTTTAACATTTCTACATTGTGATATTTTCTTAAATTAAATTATCGCTGATTAATTCTCACAAATCAGAACTTTTAAAGCTTACAAAAATATATTGCTTTTGATTTTATAAAAATTATTTTCCTCATTATTTCGAATT
>CAZCIU010000044.1:0-23863 GCA_964498765.1 uncultured Paludibacter sp.
TGAATATTATTAAAAAGTTTTTAAAAAAGGAAGGCAGTAATTTCATCACGAAATTACTGCCTTCGGTAAAACACTTAACTAACAAACAATTAACTATTTATTTGGAGTAGTCCAAACTTTAGTTTTAGTACAATTTATGTTTTCCACCAAGTTTCCAACTTGCATTTTAAATTCACCTTCTTCAAGCGTCCATTTTCCTAGCTCGTTTACAAAAGCCAAATCATCCGCTGCAATTCCGATTTTAACGGTTTTACTTTCGCCGGGATTAAGTTCTATTTTGTCGAAAGCTCTCAGTCTGCGTACATCTGGAGACAAACTGGCAACCAAATCGCTGCTGAAAAGCATTACAGTTTCTTTGCCAAGTACGCTGCCTGTGTTTTTCACATCTACACTTATTTGAATGCTATCTCCACTTGCAAAATCTTTTTTGTCAACACTTAAATTTGAATACTCAAACGTAGTGTAACTCAATCCAAATCCGAATGGATACTGAACAGAAGTTTGTGCTCCATAATCGTATGCGCCTTCCATTTTTCCATCCAGGTTTTGACTTGGTTTGTGGTCGTAAGTAATTAATCCTTGCTCGAATTTTGGATAAGTATAAGGCAATCTGCCGCTTGGATTTACATCTCCGGTAAGAATTTCAGCCAATGCATCACCTCCATAATTTCCAGGTAAATACATTTGTAAAATTGCTTTTGAGCCCGGCTCAATTTTACGAATAAGTCTTGGACGACCTTCATTCAGAACTAATATCATTGGTTTTCCGGTTTTTTGAAGCGCCAAAGCCAATTCTGTTTGATTTTCAGAAAGAACAAGTTCATCCAGATTACCCGGAGTTTCGCAATATGAATTTTCCCCAACACAAAGCACGATATAATCTACGCCCGAAGCAGCAGCTACTGCAGCTCCGATTTGTGGTGGAAGTTCTTCGTAATATTGTCCATCCATTTTATATTCTACGCCTGGAGCATATCTCACATTGCCTTCGCCAAATTTATTTCTCAAAGCTTCCAAAATTGTGTTATATCCCTGAGCAAATTCTTCTGTTTTTTCACCTTGCCATGAGTAACTCCAACCGCCGTTTAAAGTACGCATTGAATTCGCATTTGGTCCGGTAACCAAAATTCTGGATCCAACTTTAATTGGAAGGATGCTGTCTTGGTTTTTTAATAAAGTAATCGATTCTTCAGCCGATTTTTTAGCTGCAGCTTCGTGGCTGGCACTTGCAAATTCCGGATAATCAGAAACTAACCAGTTTGGACGTTCGAATAATCCCAAGCGGAATTTCAATCGTAAAACTCGACGAACTGCATCGTCAATTCTGCTCATTGGTACTTCATTTTCGTTTACTAATTGAACCAAAGTAGGGCAGAACTGAATATTGTACGGCTCCATTACCATATCAATTCCTGAATTGATTGCCATTTTCACAGCACCTTTATAATCTACACTAAGTCGGTCGCGGGTGAATAAATTCTGAATATCAGCCCAATCTGTAACGATAACTCCGTCATAATTCAAATCTTCTTTTACCCATTCTGTGATTAATCTGTAATCAGCGTGAGTAGAAACTCCATTGATAATTCCAGAATTTACCATTAGCGAAAGTGCTTTTCCTTCTATCAAACTAGCTCGGAATGGTTCAAAGAATTTTTCGCGAAGTTCACTTTCGGAAATCAATGCAGGAGTACGGTCTTTACCGGAAACAGGAACTCCATAGCCCATATAATGTTTTACACAGGCTGCAATGTGATTCATGTCAATATTATCAATGTCATCGCCCTGAAAACCTTTAACCGAAGCAACAGACATTCTGGCATTTAAATACGGATCTTCGCCGTAACTTTCCCACTGACGTGACCAACGAGCGTCTCTACCCAAATCCATAGTTGGGTTGAATGTCCAAGGAATATTACTTGCACGGGTTTCATAACCGGAAATTCGTGATCCTTCTTCCATCAATGCTACATTAAAAGTAGCTGCCATTCCAATTGCTTGCGGGAAAAATGTGCCGCCTGCAGTGTAAGTTGTACCGTGGTTCGAATCAATTCCGTAAATCACAGGGATACCGGTTTCTTTAATGGCTCTTTCCTGAATAGTTCGGACAATTATTTCCCAAACTTCCGGCGTGCGAGCGCGATTATTAGCTGTGTTGAGAATGGAACCAACTTTATATTTACCAATCACAGTGTCCAGCATGGCCATGTCAATTTCAAATGGCTCGTCGCTAGCATAAATGTTTGAACCTTTACCGATTACGTCGAGCGTAAACTGAGCCATTTGTCCTACTTTTTCTTCTAAAGTAAGTTTGGACAATACGCTGTCAACTCGTTTTTCAAGAGCTGCATTTTCGCTGGTTCCGGATTTTTTCTCTCCACATCCGGCTAAAATTATCACCATAGCCGAAAGTAAAATCCATAAGTTTTTCTTCATGAGTTGTATTTTTTATGTGTTTATTCTTGATATTTCTTTGTTTGAACTTGAATAAAAATTCAATTATTTTTGATACACTCGTACATAGTCAATTTCATAAGTTGCAGGAAGTGCAGAAGGGTCAATTCCTTGAGCTCCTCCCCAATTTCCTCCCCAAGCCATATTTAATTTCAAGTAAAATGGTGCGTTAAATGGCCAGGTATCTTTATTGTTTTTATTGTCGTTGGAAAATTGGAAATACTCTTTTCCATCTACGAAACCTTTGATGTATGTAGCAGTCCATTCCAATGCATAAACGTGAAATTCAGTGGCTGCATTTTTCACTGCGGTGTTACTGCCTTTTTGAGTTCCAATGCTGTGATTAAATGCTTTTGTGTGAACGGTAGAATGTACCACATCCGGTTCATAGCCAACGTATTCCATAATGTCGATTTCACCGTCGTCCGGCCAGCTAGTGAAATTTTTTGGAAGCATCCAGAATGCAGGCCATGTTCCTTTACCTACCGGCATTTTCATTCTTGCTTCAAAATATCCGTATTGCCAACTTTCTTTTGAGTTCATTCGAATGGAAAAAACAGCAGAACCAACTTGTTTTGCTATGATTTTAAGTGTGTTGTTTGAAATTACAGAGCAAGTATCCGAACCATAATTTCCCGGAATATAGTTTTGAATTTCATTATTTCCCCATCCTCCGGCTCCGGTTTCAAAACTCCATTTTGCAGAGTTCGGAAGAGGAGTTTTTCCATTATCAAGCCTTGTGTCGTTAAATTCATCCCACCATTTCAGAGTATATCCTGCAGGAACATACGGACTGTGTTCGTCAGTTCCGGTAGGAATTCCGGCGCCTGCGGCTTGTCTTACCTGAATAGTTTTTGTAATTTCATTTGCTTTGAAAGTAAGTGTAGCAGTTCGTTCTTTATTGTCCTGATTTTTTTGTGCACTTACTATGACAAAAGTACTAACCGGAAATCCTTCTGAAACAGAGGTAGTACACCAAGCTTGATCAGATGTTACTTTCCAGGCAGTATTTGTGGAAATACTGATTGATTGCGTGCCGCCATCGGCTTTGAATTCAGCAAGAGTTTCAGGTGAAAACTGCCAGTTTACAGGCTCTATCGGTTTAGGTTCTTCCGTACCATTCGCATTTCTATTGCCGCAATTTGTCAGCAATATTAAGGCAATAAATAGTATATAATTCATTTTATTCATAAAATTTAAAGGAAAGGCTGCAAGTGTACAGCCTTTCCTGATTTTAATAATTTACTTGTCGAAAGAGAAGTCGTCAAAGAAGAAGAAACCCGGTCCGGCATGTCCTTCTGCACCAAATTGTACAACTATTCTGTCAAAATCAACTCTTGCAGCAGCGCCGCTGAAATCAAAGACTAATTCAATCCACTGATCTTTGGCTAAGTCTGCTTTTACTATCTCAACTTGAGTTTCCCAAGGCGCAGGATGCTCGCTGTTTTGAAGTTTCACAGCCAGTTGTGGTTGAAGTTTCGCATTGGAAATCCAAGGTCCTGCAACGTTATAGTCAGTTGTATAGTCATTGTATGACGGAATAAATACTTTCATTTTGATTTTATTCTGCTCGCTCAAATCAAACTTATAATCTGCAGCTGTAAAGCGCATGTTGCTGTAGAATTCACCTGATTTTTGATAGCGATACACTTTATTAGATGAATTAATTGGCACTGGAAGCGGATTGTCCACTATCGCAGTTTTGTCGCCCATAGCATCATTAGTGAAAACCACCTTTGGAGTCGCTTCAAAATCATCAAACAATGGAACTGCTTTTGGTTCTTTCACCACTGCTGGAGGCGGTACGTTCAGTTCTTCCAAACAATATACAAATACCCAATCCTGACCTTCTACTGTGTTATTTACGCGAAGTACCATTGCTTCTTCAGTTTGATAAATAATATCGTATTCCTGAGATCCGCAGTAATATCCCATAAATGAATTTCCACTAAGTTTTAGTTTTGGATATTCACCCGATTCGTCAATAGAGAATGTGTAATTTCCACCATCATAAGTGAAAAATACGTCATCACCGCTATCACCGGTAACAGAAAATCCACCTACACTTGCCGAACTTGCTTTTCTACCATATCCTTCACCGCCATTAGTCAAATTTAGTTTAACTCCGGCTTGCATAAAGTTGAATTTGAAGTCATACATTTTCCAAGAACTTTTTTCGTTTGGTCCTGCTCCCCACCATTCTTGTCCGTTAGAGAATTGTGGGCCTAAGCCGATATGTCCTTTGATATTGAAGCCGGTAGCATCTGCAGCTTCCTTAGCATAGTTATTATATTGGTCGAAAACCCAGGTTTTACCTTCCGGTTTTTCAGTTCCTCCGGTCAGCATCAGATACGCCGGAGTTCCAATCAAACTGAAATCACTTTGAGCAATTTTTATTACATCAGTTTTGGAAACGGCTGTTCCATCCGGATTGTAAATAGTAAGCATAATAGGATATTCTCCTGCTTCAGGAATTACCAATTCTACCGGATTCGTATTATAGGTCTGCAATTCACCACCTTTGTCCAACGTCCAAACCATGGAATATACTCCTTTGGCTTGTGTAGTATTTTTCAAAGTAATGATATTGGCATTTGCAGCAGAAGGTGTGATGGTAAAAGAAATGTCACCGGCAGTAACAGGCGTCATATCTCCCAAAGCATATTCTGCATCTTCTGTAGGACTACAAGCAGCAAAGAATAATACTGCCATCATAATCCAAGATATTTTATTAAATATATTTTTCATTTGTATAAAAATTATTTTTATAAATTTCAAATTCTACAATTTTATTTATTTTGTAAATGATTGTATTCAAAGAAATTAGATGTTAATATGGATTTTGTACAAGAGCAAATTCTGTACCGGCTGTTTTTTCCATTTCAAGTTGAGGAATCGGTAAGTATTTCTTATTAGCAGTCCAGGTTCTGGTGCTTTCTGAAAGTGATTCAGTCAGAACTGTTGCGGCATCGCCCCAGCGTACCAAATCCCAATAACGCATTCCTTCACCTACGAATTCACGACGACGTTCAAGTTTAATATTTACTGCATTAGCAGGAATTGAATTATCTGCTCCAAATGCGCGTTTGCGAACTTGATCCAAACAGCTTTGAGCGGTAAGTCCGCCTACGGCAGCTTGGCTGTGCATTGCTACAAGTTCGGCGTAGTTCAACAACGCTTCAGAATAACGGAAAATACGGAAATTGTTGGCGTAGTTCAAGTCGGTGTCACCGTTAGGATTGTACCCAACGCGTGCAGCGTATTTTGCCATAAACAAACCTGTGTCTTGGAAACGAGCTGTGTAGTCAACGCCAGTCCAGTCGTTGATGGAGCCTTCTCTACGTTTGTCGCCGTTTTCGAAAATGTTCCAAGTAGTTTTGCGAACCGGACCAAATCCCCATCCGCCTTTGAAATCCCCAACGTTTGAGCCAGTGTTCAGACCGTTTGGAGAGATAAATGCAGGAAGGTTGGTTCCGTATCCCTGCCATCCGCTAGCCCAAGTTTTACCTTGAGGAAGCTGGTTTGACTCAAAGATTGATTCTTCGCAGAATTCATTTTCATTCAGCCATATGGTGGCAAAATTATCCATCAATTTGTATTCTCCACTGTTGATGATTTCGGCCATGTCTTTGGTAACCTCTGCATAGCGTGCAGCATCTTTTTGATACATTACCACGCGGGCTTTCAGCATCATCACGGCAGCTTTAGTGATACGTCCTACGTTAGCGTCAGATTTGCTGTAGTTCATTGGAAGAGCGTTGCTGCTGGCAGCTTCGATGTCTTTCATGATTTCGGCATACACTTCGTCGGCTTTCATTTGTTTTGCCATGTAAAGCGGTGCAGGAAGCGGTTCGGTGAAATAAGGAATATTTCCCCAGAATTTCCACAACAAATGAGTGTAATAAGCACGCAGGAAGTGAGCTTCAGCTCTGTACTGAGCAAGTTTTTTATCCGTAACTTCCACTGCATTGTCACAAGCTATCAGCGTGTTGTTGCAACGAGCAATTCCTGTGAAATATATACTCCAAAGTCCTTCCGGAATTTCATTCGGAGTACAAGTGTAAAGCGAAACCAGATATAGTTGATGCTGGTCTCCGGCATCACCACCGCCTTTGAAAATATCGTCGGACATCAAGTCAGACATCAATGGCAGTGAGTTGTAGTTATTATTTGCGTAGCTGTCAAAAAGTAGAATTTGGTACGCAGAAGCAAGGTATGACTTTATCTGATCTTCTACCGCAGGCTGTCCATCCAGCATACTGTCAGTTGGTCTTGAACTCAGGAAGTCATCACCGCAAGCGGTAAGCCCGAGTAAGGCTATTGTGAAAATTAAAATATATTTTTTCATGGAATTAATTTTTAGAATGTGATGTTAGCACCTACTGATATTGTTCTTGATTGTGGATAAACACCGCGGTCGATACCGATTGTAGTGTATCCTCCGGATGCGATTTCAGGATCAAAACCATCGTATTTCGTCCAAGTAAATAGGTTTTCTGCCGAAACAAATAGTCTCAATTGCTGTACAGAAGCCTGTCTTGTAAGTCTTTGTGGCAATGTATATCCTAATTGAGCAGTTTTCAAACGAACGTAAGAACCATCTTTTACATAAAGATCCGATGAACGCCAGTTGGCATTTTCGTTTTTACTTGTCATTCTTGGAATTTTATTGGAAGTTCCTTCTCCGTGCCAGCGCTGAAGCATCCAAGCCGGACGGTTCATTGCAGGAATATCACCACGTTGGAAGAAGTCGTACATGTCGTTTCCGTATGTTCCCTGGAAGAAGAAATTCACGTCAAATCCTTTCCACTCAGCACCTAATGTAGAACCAAAAGTCCAGTCCGGCATACCTTTACCTATTTTTGTTTTGTCGTCGTCTGTAATTACGCCGTCACCATCAAAGTCAACAAATTTCACGTCACCGGGTTTGGCTTGTGGTTGGTATTTTACACCATCGGCATTTACATAAGCGTCAACTTCTGCTTGATTTTGGAAAATTCCGTCTGTTTTGAAACCGTAGAAATATGGATAAACCTCACCGTTTTTACCTTTTACATAAGATCCTACTCCGGAAGCTCCTGCATTTTCAAGGATTGTTTCACCTGTTGCATTTCCTAAGTTAACCAAAATGTTTTTAGCATAAGATGCATTGGCAGAAATATGGTATCTGAAATCGTTTACCACTTGTTTCCATCCTAATTCAAATTCCAAACCACTGTTTTTCATGTCACCCACGTTACCCCAAGGAGAACCTTGACCTACGTATGCAGGAATTGGCACTTGGATCAACATTCCGTTGGTTTTTTTGGTATAATAATCAAAACTGAATGAAAGTGCACTGTTCAAGAATAATGCATCAAACCCGAAGTCGCTCTGAACAGAATGTTCCCATTTCAATGATGGATTTGGAAGTCCTGCAGGAGAGCTTCCGTACTGCAAAGTACCGTTGATTGTTCCGGTAGTAGGAGAGTCTACGATATAACCACCACCGTAGTAGTAACTTTGGCCACCATCCAGACGAGATACGTAGCGGAAGTTCGGCATACGTTCGTTACCGTTGGAACCCCAGCTGTAGCGGATTTTCAATGCATTGAACCAATCCGGACGATTTTCCATAAATGCTTCGTTGTGAACGTTCCATCCCAAAGAGAAAGCAGGGAAAATAGCCCATTTATTATTCGGACCAAAACGTGAAGAACCGTCACGACGAACAGAAGCCTGTGCCATGTAGCGCTCGTCGAAGTTGTAAATTACACGACCGAAGTAAGATGCTAATGATTCGTAATCAAATCCGTTTGTTCCACCCCAAACTGCCTGGTCAATTTTGTCGGCAGTTCCTGAGTTGATGTTTGCCATAATTGGATCAAGCATCAGAAGGTCTTTGGTGTAACCGCCCAAGTTGCGGGTGCTGTATCTGATGGCAGATTGTCCCAAAACAGCAGAGAAATTGTGAACTTCGTTAAATGTTTTGTTAAATGACAATACATTTTCAAGCTGCCATTTCATACCTCTGTTCATTTCGCTTTGAACGTCGCTTCGCTGAATTTCTTTTCCCTGAGTGGTCATAAAATAGGGGAAGTTGTAGCTGTCGTAACCCCAGAATGCAAGGTCGGTACCGAAAGATGATTTGAATTTCAATCCCGGAAGAAGACTTAATTCGCCCCAGAATGTTCCTACAAATTTATCTTCGTTGTTTCTTCCCATTCCCGGCTGGTTAAGCATTGCCACAGGATTGGCAATTTCCTGGAAAACAGCAGTTGGCAATGAGAATAATCTTCCTTCAGCGTCTCTTACGGCCGTTGGATATTTACTTTCAATGTAAGCTTGAGTATAAATGAAATCAAATTCTGAAGTTTCAGGAGCATAAATTGGAGTAAGTGGAGAAGAACCGATGGCACTACCCAAAATGGATCCGTACTCAGAGTTGGATTCTACACCTGTAGAATTTACTCTTGAATAACCCATATTAACACCAACATCCAGTTTGTTCAGGAATGAGCGCTCTTTGGTTTCATAAGCAGCGAAAGTAGTATTGGAGCGGACACTGAAGCGATCATAATTTGATCTGCCGAAGTTACCTCCAATAATACCTTCCTGACTGAAATAACCTGCAGAAAGGAAATACTGAGCATTCTGGCTTCCGCCGCTGGCGCTGATTTGATGTGATTGGATAGGAGCATTGTAGTTAAATGTAGCATCTTGCCAATCTGTTCCGGCACCACCTAGTTTTGTCAATGCATTGGCATTATAAACCGGAATTCCGTTGTCATTAATGGCAGCTTCATTCATCAATGTCATGTACTCAGTGGCGTTAAGCATTCTTTTTTTCTTCCATGGATTTTGCCATCCGTAGCTGAAATTGTAGCTGATTGAGCCTTTTCCTACAGAACCGCTTTTGGTAGTAATAAGTACAACTCCATTAGCAGCACGTGTACCGTAAATAGCAGCTGAAGCAGCATCTTTCAGAATTTCTACAGATTGAATATCGGCAGGATTTAAGTATGCAATACCGCCGTCGACAGGCATTCCGTCAACGATATACAGCGGATCACTGTTGTTGATAGTACCAATACCACGAATACGAACTTTGGAATCTGCGCCGGGATGTCCGGAACTTTGAGTGATTTGCACACCGGAAACTTTACCTTTCAACACATCTTCGATGCGTGAAGGCTTGGTCTGCGCCAAATCTTCAGCAGTCACACGACTGATAGCAGCAGTCACAACGCTTTTTTTCTGAACACCGTAACCAATTACGATTAATTCGTCCAGGCTGGCTACATCTTCGTTCAGCTGAATGTTTAAGATTGTTTGATTGTTGATAACGAACTCCTGCGAAATGTATCCAATGTAAGATACTCGCAAAGTGGAGCCGCGAGGAATTGAAAGCGAATATTCGCCATTCGCATTGGTAATAACGCCAACTCCGGTACCCGGAACTGCCACGCTTGCACCAATAATGGCTTCGCCCATTTCGTCAGTAACTTTTCCTCTCAGCTGGACATTGTCTTGCTGTGAGAAAGTTGATTTTGTTTCAGCTTTTACAGCTGAGTTATCGGCAATGTAAATTTTCTTGTCTTTAATCTCGTAGCTCAGATTGCTACTGGCAAGTAATTTTGACATTGCATCAGGCAAGTCAGCATTTTGTAGATTAATGCTTACTTTGTCGTCCAAATTAACGACTTCCTTGCTATACGCCAAAGTATATCCCGTTTGTCTGGAAATACCTTGTAGTACGCTTTTTAGACTTTGTTGGCTATAATTTAAATTCACTCTTTGAGCAAAGCCCAGGCTTCCCGGAGCAAGCATTATAAGCGAAATAAAAATTAAAGCTGACCTTCTAAAGAGGTTTTTTCTCATGGTATGAACATAAATTAAGTTAAACAAATATTAGTTATATATCAGATTAATTCAATTCAAAAAATGGTCAATAGAAGTATGTGCGGCAAACTGAAAAAGCTTTAAAAAATCTATACAGCCGGATTTAAGGTTGTTATTGTTTAGGTTAATTGAGTGGCGAGGAGCGCCGGAAGTATTAGCAGGTAACTCTAAATGAATGCATTAATTTGAGAAAAAATCTCAATAGTTGATGTGATTATTTTAATTTCACGCAAATGACATTTTCACATTCATTCTCAAATCTTAAAGGTGTGATTTTTTCTAATTCTTTAGTAATTTTTTCCAACGATGTTTTTTCAGTTGTTAAGGTGTAGGTGTATTTATAAACGTTCGGATCAATGATTTTAAATTCGACATTAAACGCTCTGTTTAAGGTTTTTAGGACCTCTGCTATCGGAGTGTCTTTGAAGAAAATAACATTGTTTACCCATTCAGAGGCGTCGGACGAATTGTCCAACTTATTTATGACGCATTTCCCGGTCGTTTTGTCGTAAAGCGCTTCTTGTCCCGGAAACATTTCATAATCATTCTTCGGTGTTTCAAAAAATACGCTTCCATTATCGAGAACTATGCTTTGAAACTTATCGTTGTTGTAAGCTTTAACGTTGAAAGAAGTTCCCAGCACTTTCACTCTCGTATTGTTTAGTTTTACAATAAAAGGCCTTTTGCTGTTTTTTGATACATTAAAGTAAGCTTCGCCATCTATTTCTACCTCACGGCTAGTCAAACCAAATTTCAACGGATAACGGATTTTTGTATCAGAATTCAAAAAAGCCTGACTCCCATCCTGAAACATTATTCTCGAATTTTCTCCTTTTGGTATATACAAATCGGCAAATTCCGAAGTTCCAAAAAAGTCCACACGCGAATTAGCAAACATTCCAAATCCAACAATCATCACAAATGGTAAAAGTATGGCGGCAACTCTAAAAATTGTCCTGCGCATTCTTTTTCGATGGATTTGACGATTTATTTCTTCTAAAATTTGCTCTGAAAGCAATGGAAGGCATGTGTTTTCGTCCAAGCCTTCAATTTCAAACTGAAGAATATTCTGATTGATTAATTCCGACAAATATAGCTGCCCTTCTTTGGTTGACGCAAACCATTCAACTACTTCACGAGCTTCTTTTTTGGTCGCTTGTCCGTCCAGGACGCTTTTAATTGTATCTTTGCCGGGTGTTGTCATATTACAGAATGATGCTTCAATATAATTGACACATGATGATGGAAAAAGTATTAGTCGGGTGAGGAAATATTTTAATAATAACGAAAAATCTATTTTATTTTGTCAAAATAAGCTCGGAGCATTTTGATAGCTTCCTGATAATGAGACTTTACAGTATTAACAGATAGTTCCATAATTTCAGCAATTTCCTGATTGCTTTTATTCTCATTAATTTTGAGTTTGCAGATTTCTCTTTTTTGGAAAGGTAAATTTTCGATGGCTTCATGAAGCAATGAAATCAATTGTCGTTCTTCCAGCATTTTCAGAAAATCGCTGCTTTCATCGCTAATCTCAATCTGAGCATTCTCGTAATAAAGTGAAATTATATCTTTCTTGTCGCGGATGGTATTCAAAATCAGATTTTTGGTCATGGTGAAAAGGTAGTTTTTCAGATTTATCTGAATTTTAATGTCATTCACCGTTTCCCATAGCTTTACAAAAACGTGTTGGACAATTTCTTCGGCCATTTCTCCATTTTTCAAATAACGAATTGCCAGTGCGTACAAGTATTTATGATACTTATTGTACACAATAGTAAAAGCATCTTTGTCTCTTTTCTTAATCAAAACAAAAAGAGAGATATCATCATCTTCGGCAATAATCGTGTTTTTCTTTGCCATCTGTTAATACGTGGAGAACTCCTGATTAATCAAATACAAATATAGCAAATATATTGATATTAAGTAATTTTGTGTTTGTAAATGCTTTTTTAAAGCCGGAAAAAAAACTGCCTCAAATTTACTTTGAGACAGCTTTATTTTTATCAATTAAAACGGTAAACCTGTACCGTCGTTTTCGTCCGAAGGCTCGTAAGGCGGTGGAGTAGGAAGCGGTGGATTGTCACCGGAACCTGCTGAGTTTGTTTCTTCTTTTTTCACGTTCCAAGCGCGGATTGTGTTGTACCAGCGACCGTTGTATTCGCGTGCATCAATGTCGATGCTAACTGTCACATTATCGTTCATCGCAATCGGAAACTTATCAATTTTATCGTTGAAAAGGTTGAAACAAACTTTTTTCGGATATTGATCCCCTGTTTCTAATACAAAGTCCTGTGAACGCCAAAGTCCGTTTTTCCCTTGTCCACTCTGAATTGGCAAGATTGCAATAATTTTTCCTGAAATTTCCATTTTCTATATTTTGTTTTATTGTTATATCTTAATTTTTGGATTGCAAAGATAAGAAAGTAAATCATTCTTTGAAAATGAAACATCGAAAAAAATCCCTTGCATCAAATCGATACAAGGGAGAATTTTATGTTATTTATTTGAAGTCTTGAAGGATAAATTACATTCCAAAACTAAACATTTCAATTTTATCTAAAATCACACTGAAAATACCAATCAGGATGATACCTGCAGTACAAATAAACAAACTCACACGGTTGTAAGCATCGGTTTTAATTGGTTGAATTGGATTTTCGCTGCTGTCAATAAACATTGCTTTTACCACAATCAGATAATAGTACAGAGAAATGATGGTGTTTACTACGGCAATTAAAACCAGTACGTAAAATCCTTTTTCCAGAGCCGCGGCAAAGATAAAGAACTTACTGAAGAAACCGGCAAATATCGGAATACCACCCAGCGAGAACATCGCCAGCATCATAACAAAACTCAATCTTGGATTGGTGCTGTAAAGTCCTTTATAGTCGCTGATATTTACTTTTCCAGATTTATTCTCAATACTCACAATCACGCCAAATGCGGCAAGATTTGAGAAAACATAAACGAAAATATAGTAAATCATCGTACTCATCCCAAACGAAGTTCCACTTACAATAGCTAATGCCAAATATCCGGCTTGCGAAATGGATGAAAACGCAAGGAAACGTTTGATGTTGTTTTGACGAATGGCAAACAAGTTACCCAGCGTGATACTCAGCACAATGATTGCAAATAAAATGCCTTGCCATTGCACGATAAGGTTCCCAAAAACTTTGTAAAGCAAAAGCATCAAAACAAACACAGAAGCACCTTTGGAAACAACTGAAAGGTAAGAAGTAACATTCGTTGGTGCACCTTCGTAAACGTCGGCTGTCCATAAGTGGAATGGAACCAGAGAAATTTTGAAAAACAAGCCTGCCATAAAGAACACAAACGCCATAATCTGAAGCGCGTTCACGCTAATCAAAGAAGGCATATCAGCAAAGTAAAGCGTTCCGGTAGAGCCGTACAGGTATGAAATACCGAATAGCATCACACCCGAAGAAAATGCTGCAAGCAAAATGTATTTTGCACCGGCTTCAGCCGATTTTTTGCTGTGTTTTTCCAATGCAGCCAGCGTAGCCAATGGAATAGATGCCATTTCAAGCCCGATATAGAACATCAAGAAATGACCGCTCGAAATCATAAAATACATTCCAAGCAAAGTTACCAAAGTCAGGAAGTAGTATTCGCCCCGTTTGTTGTGCTGTTTTTCGCTGTCAAAAACTTCTTTGGCTTGCAAGAATACAATTAATGTAGCTATGTTTAGCACTGCTTTTACGATAGACATAATCGGCTTGTAGTCATACATTCCGCCGAAAGATGTTCCGGCTTCTGTAGGCATAAAGCTAAAAATTGTATGCAATGCAAATGCAGCTATCGCAACCGGCTGAAAATACTTCATTCCTTTTTTTCCTGCAATCAAATCAAAAAGAAGCAAGAAAAGAATTACTGCCAAGAGCGAAACTTCGCTACGCATAAATAAAAAATTACTAATATAGTCCATATTTAGTTTTTAGTAAGATAGTCAATAGTTTATAATCTTATATTTCTGAAAGCTAAGTGCTTATCGTTGTAGCGATGCAATTACATTACCCAAACTGTCGTGTAGCATGTCCGAAAGTCCCAGTGGGAATGAACCGATATACACAATTCCGGCAATCAGTACTATTACTGCCAGTTTTTCAAACCAAACAGCATCAGTGAGTGAAGCGTGATGCTCATCTTGCATCGGGCCGTAAAGGAATTTCCCAACCATTCTCAAAATATAAACTGCAGTTGCTACAATAGAACTGATAGCAGCAACAGTCAGAATTCTACGGAAAATATCGCTGTTTTCAAATGAACCGAAGAAAATTGTCATTTCTGCCGCGAAACCGCTTAATCCCGGAAGTCCAAGTGAAGCTAACCCGGCAATAACGAATGCGACACCTAAGAATGGAATAACTTTCATCAAACCACCCATTTCGGTAATCATACGTGTGTGAGTACGTCCGTAAATCATACCAATCAAAGCAAAGAAAAGAGCTGTCATCAAACCGTGAGAAAGCATTTGTAGCACGGCACCGGTCATTGCAGTTTGCGTAAGCATCAGAATGGCAAAAAGCACCAAGTTACAGTGGCTCACGGAAGAGTAGGCGTTGATGTATTTCAAATCGCGCTGATGGATAGCAGCCAAAGAACCATAAACCACGCCGATACCGGTTAAAACCAGGAATATCGGTGCTAATTCTTTTGCAGCTTCGGGCATCAGATAGATAGAGATGCGGAAACATCCGTAACCACCCAATTTCATCAACACACCCGCGTGAAGCATCGAAACGGCCGTTGGGGCAGAAGCGTGACCATCAGGTGACCACGTGTGGAAAGGGAAAAGTGCACCCAGCACACCAAATCCAAAGAAAGTGAGTATGAAGAAGAAATATTGACTTTCAATCGGGATATGAGTATTTACAATATCCAAAATATTCATACTTGTAGCACCGGAACTGTAATAAATTCCCAAAATACCAACCAGCAAAAATGCGGATGCACCCATCAGCATCAAAGTCAGTTTCATGGCAGAATATTCTTTTTTGCCACTTCCCCAAATACCGATTAGCAAGTACATTGGGATAAGTGCTACTTCGTAGAACATAAACATGGTAAACATATCTGTGCTGATAAAGAAGCCAAATACGCCGATGGACAGCAGGCAGAACCAAAGGAAAAATTCCTTGGTAAGCGGTGCTATTTTCCACGATGTGAATGTTCCGGTTAACACAATCACTGCCGACAAACACAACATAGCCACAGACACGCCATCTACACCGAGCGAAAACCCGATGTTAAGCGGTTTGTACCACATCCAGCTCGATGTGAAAAGCATTGGATCAGCAGCACCGGCATTGCGTGCAGCCAAATAAACTACTGTAAGATAAGCCGAAGCAACCACCAAAGCGATACTTCCGGCAACCATTATACCCAAAATCTGTTTGCGATCTTTTGCTAAGAAAAGCAAAAGCATCATCACCACGGGTATCAGTACGAATATTAATAGAAAGTTCATATTATAAATTTACTGTTTTCTAATTTTGATAAAATAAATCCATTCAATCACACATTATGCAAATACCGCCAAAGCCGTAATCACTAAGACCGCAGCCAGGAATACCCAAGCGTACCACTGCAAACTTCCGGACTGGAATTTCTTAGTTTTCTCAGAAGTCCAAGCCGTTACAGCAGCTAATCCGTTCATTGCACCATCTACCACGTGGCGGTCAAACCATGCAAACGGACGGGAAATGCCGTTGAAAATGATTTTTTTTGTAATAAACATATACACTGCGTCAACGTAGAATTTATTGTAAGAAGCATTGTACAATCCACGCATTTTTCCGGCCATTTCGGCTGGGCGTTTGCTTTCTGAGCGATACAGCATTCTTGCCAGTAAAATAGCAACAACGGCTACTATCACGCTGATAGCGGCTATTTTCAAATCTAAGTGAATTTCGTATTGTGTGCGGTCAGCAGTAACTAATTTTCCGAATGGAATAAATCCGCCTACGATTGTAATTAGTGCCAGAAACATCAACGGGTAAGTCATTGAGCGCGGACTTTCGTGCGGCGTATGATTTCCGTGTGGTTTGTATTCTTTTCCCCAGAAAATATTGTAATACAGACGGAACATATAGAAAGCTGTGATACCTGCAGTCAGCGTCATCCAAACACCCATTCCGGTGTTGAAACTGTATGCTGCGGTCAGAATTTCATCTTTACTCACGAAACCTGAAAGCGGTGGAATACCTGCGATAGCCAAACAAGCCACCAAGAACGTAGCGTGAGTGATAGGCATAAATTTACGCAAACCGCCCATATCTTTCATATCGTTGCTGTGAACGGCGTGGATAATAGAGCCGGCACCAAGGAACAGCAAGGCTTTGAACATGGCATGAGTAAATAAGTGGAACATAGATGACATATAACCCAAACCGCCGTGTGCGTCGTGGTTAAGTTCCATTCCGGTACTTACACCAAGAGCTACCATCATAAATCCGATTTGAGAAATAGTAGAGAATGCAAGAACGCGTTTGATGTCTGTTTGAGTGATGGCGATTACCGCAGCAAACATTGCTGTGAATGCGCCCACATAAGCAATTCCTTCCAGTACGCCCGGTGTGTAAAGCAGGTAGATTGGGAACATTCGAGCCACCAAGTAAACACCGGCTACCACCATTGTAGCAGCGTGGATAAGAGCAGATACAGGCGTCGGGCCTTCCATCGCGTCCGGCAACCACACGTGAAGCGGGAACATAGCCGATTTTCCGGCACCACCGATAAATATCAGTGCCATTGCCCAAACTAATGCACTTGCACCGATAAAGCTGGAACCAAGCGCGCTGCTAAAGATACTTCCATCACCGGACATTAAGTCTTGGAAATTGAAGGTTTGAGTGAAGTAGGAAAGTACCAAAATCCCGATTAGGAAGAAGAAATCCGCGAAACGGGTAACGATAAATGCTTTTTTGGAAGCAAGCACCGCCGATGGTTTAGTGTAGTAGAAACCAATAAGCAAGTAGGATGAAACACCCACCAATTCCCAGAAAATGTACATTTGGAAAATATTGGTTGCCAGTACCAGTCCGAGCATTGAGAATGTAAAGAGCGAAAGGAAAGCATAGTAACGCTGAAATCCTTTTTCACCTTTCATATAGCCCATACTGTAGATATGCACCATCAGCGAAACGGTAGAAATCACAACCAGCATCATTACCGAAATCGGGTCAATCAAAATCCCCAAATCAATATGAAGTTTTTCGCCTAAATTCAGCCAAGTTACGTTGTAGGGCATTAGAGATTGCCATACACCGTCCACTTTATTTCCGGTAAAATACTGAAATGCAGTGAAGTAGGACAGCGCAGTTACCAATCCCAACGAAATCGTTCCTACCAATCCGGCAGTACATTGTTTGAGTTTTGTTCCTAATAATCCGATTGCCAAAAATGCCAGCAAAGGAAGTAGTAGTATTAAAATGGTATATTCCATAATCTATTTTCAGTTTTGAGTTCAGAGTTACGAGTTACGAGTGTAACCACCAAATGCTCAATAAATTTATTTTTTTTAGAAATAGTTCAATCTAATTTTGTAATTAAAAAAATGTTTTTTAGTATAAGTCTCGTAGTATAAAATTCATACTGTGAACTCAATACTATAGACTTAGAACTAAATTTTTACTCTTTCATTTCCTGAATGTTATCCACTTCGGTATTTCCAAATTTCCGATACACATTGATGATAATAGCAATGGCAACTGCGGTTTCACAAGCAGCTATCGCGATTACAAAAAGGGCATAAAACATTCCTTCCATTTGTCCCGGATATAGATAGCGATTGAAAACCGCGAAGTTCAAATCCACCGCATTGAGTATCAGCTCAACCGATACAAGTATTAAAATCAGATTTTTACGGGTAAAGAAACCGTAAATTCCGGCAAAAAACATTATCAGGCTGACAATCAAAAATGGCAGCATTGGCGCAGGTGCACCGGACGTATTTATAAGTAGTTCTCCCATAGCTCTATTTGTCTAAATCATTATTGGGTTCAACTGAGTTTTTCTCTTTTCTGGCAATCAAAATGGCTCCTACAATACAAGCAAGCAGCAACACACTCATTGCTTCGAATGGAAGCAGAAACTGGTATTTTTCAGTTCCCATCATTGTTACACCAAGGTCTTGCATTTTAAGCTCTTTGCCACTCACGTAGTTGATTACGCGAGTTACGTTGGAAACGATGATGTAGCCGCTAAACAAAAATCCAACGACAGCCAAAATTGCGGAAGATTTTGTTTTCCAGCTCATTTTGGTTTGGAATTCATCACCGGGTTTGTGCGTAAGGAAAATCGCCATAATGAAAAGTACCATTACACCGCCGGCATACACTGTAACCTGCACAGCAAAAAGGTAGTAATAGTTTAGCATCAAGAATAATCCTGCACTGGCTATCAGCACAAAAAGCAGGTAAGTTGCCGAGCGAATTACCTTTTTGCTCGTAACTGCCAGTACCGAACATACGGCGATTACCAGTGCTAAAATGTAAAATATAATTTGTTCTGCCATAACGTATATGTTTCGAGTTCAAATTTCCGATTTCTCAGATTTGTGTGTGAATTTTATTATTAATCTTCTTTTGTCGTTGCTTTGTCTTCAGCTTTTTTCTCTTCAGTTTCTGTTTTCACTTCCTTTGTAGCAGGTGTTGTTGGGGCAGCAGCAGGAGTTTCTGTTTCTGTCTTTTTAGCCGGAGCTGGAGCTGCCGGTCTTTCTACTTTCTTTTTCTCGCGTAGTTTACTTCCCGGTTTGTTTAGTTGGTGAACCAACTTGTCTCTATCAAACATAGCACCTTCAAAGTCATTATTGAAGAAAATAGCATCTGACGGACAAGTAATAACACAAAGATTACAAAAAGTACACATACCGTAGTCCCACACGTGCTTATCAAGAACTTTTTTCTTCTTGCCATCTTCGGTTTCAACCATGCTCGAAGTTACGGTAATCGTGCCATTCGGACAGTTGATCATACAAATTCCACAAGCCGTACAAGCGTGTTCGTTGTTTTCGTCGTGCGGCATGTAAAGTTCCGAGCGCCAGCGATCAGAAATTTGTAGCGTTTCCCTGTTTTCAGGGTATTGCATTGTAACTTTTTTTCTCCAAAGTTCTCTCCAGGTCACACGCATACCGCCAATCAAAGCTTTTAATGCCGTGAAAATTCCGGAAATGTATTTTATAAATGGGTTCATAATTGTCTGAACGATGATTTATTTATTTTAATGATATTTTTTGATAGTAGAATTATTTACTTGAGAAATTCTCTATCTAAGTTTTTATTTCAGATTGATTATTGTCCAAATAGTTTTGGGAACCAATCTTCCAATGTCCAGCCTGCCAATACGATAAGTACCATCAAAATGATATTTACCAAGTTAATTGGAAGAAGGTATTTCCATTCCAGGTTTAGCAGCAAGTCGATACGCAAGCGTGGAAACGACCAGCGAACCCATAAACTAAAGAATACCAATAAGGATGCTTTTGCAAAGAACCAAACATACGATGGGATGTACCACATTATTTGATTGAAAGCATCCAAACCTTTAATCTGAATTGGCATCCAGCCGCCCAAGAAAACCGTTGTAGCTACTGCAGCAATAATAAACATATTCAGGTATTCTGCCAGGTAGAAAAATCCAAATTGCAAACCGGAATATTCCGTGTGATATCCTGCGGTAAGCTCGCCTTCAGCTTCCGGAAGGTCAAATGGACCGCGGTTAGTTTCGGCGTGACCGGAAATCAAATAAATCACAAAGGCAATCATGGCTGGAATATGTCCGTTGAAAACATTCCAGGTGTAACGCTGACTTTCCACGATTTCAGAAAGTTGCATTGTGCCTGAAAGAACTACGGCAGTCATCAGTGCAAATCCGGCTGAAAGCTCGTAGCTCACAAACTGAGCACCGCTTCGCATCGCTCCAATCATGGAGTATTTATTGTTACTGGACCATCCGGCCAGCAAAACTCCGATAATTCCCAATGACGAAACTGCCAAAACGTAGATAATACCGATGTTGAAATCAACTGCTTGCAGCCCTTGACCGAAAGGAATAGCGCCAAACGTAAGCACAGAAGATACAATTACGAAGAATGGAGCCGCGTAAAACAGAAATTTGTCCACATTATTAATATGGATAATTTCTTTGATTAAAATTTTAATCAAGTCGGCAATACTCTGTATCACACCGTATTTACCCAAGCGGTTTGGACCTACTCGCGATTGGAAAAACGCCGTAATTTTACGTTCGATGTATATTAGTGCCAAAGCAATAATGGCATAAGCTGCAAGAACAGCTATCAGCACCAGTGCGCCTTCTACCAATGTAGCCCAAAATGGTGACATATTACTTCTAAAAAACTCATGTAGATTAGAAATAAGCCCTGTCAGCTCTAATGGTTGTTTGTAATTCATAAAAATATTTTCGATTGTATATGTACGATTTACGATTGAAAAATCGAATTCAAATTGCAATTAAACTTTGAACTATCTAACTTTCAACTATCTGTCAATATCCGGAATAACGTAGTCCATAGAACCACCAATACCGATAAAGTCGGTCAAAAGTTCATCTTTACAGATAAGCGGCATAGCAGCTACAGCAGCAAATGATGGCGAACGGAATTTTACTCGGTAAGGATTTTTATCTCCATTACTTTCGATAAATACCGCAAATTCACCTTTTCCTGCTTCCACGCTTTGGTAATATTGACCTTCAGGTAAGCGGATAATTGGTTTTACTTTCGCCAGAATTTCTCCATCAGGAATATTATCGATAAGTTGCTCAATGATATGCAGCGATTGTTCTATTTCATCCAAGCGATTTAGGTAGCGAGCATAGCTGTCACCTTCGGTGCGTAGGACTTCTTTGAATTCTACTTGATTGTAAAGTGAATATGGTTTGTGTTTGCGCACGTCGCATGACCAGCCCGAACCCCGCCCTGCAGGACCTGTAACTGCATAACTAATAGCATCTTCTAGTGAAAGATTACCAACGTTTATCATGCGATTTAGCGTAATTGGATTGTGCGTGAAGAAGTTTTCGTATTCTACTAGTTTTTCACGCATATAAGGAATAAATGCTTTTACATCCTTTTGGAAATCAGGATAAATGTCAAACATCACACCGCCCACCACGTTTTGGTTTACGATAAGACGTCCACCACATGTTTTGTCAAAAATATCCAGGACATGCTCACGCTCACGAACTCCATATACGAATGCTGTAGTTGCGCCAAGGTCATTACAATGAGCAGCCCAGGCAAGCAAGTGCGAACTGATACGGTTTAGCTCGTCCATAATGATACGGATGTACTCAGCACGACTTGGAATTTCTATTTCAGCAGCTTTCTCTATTGCCATACAAAGCGCGTGGCGATTGATACTTGCAGAAAGATAATCAAGACGGTCGGTAAAATGTAGAATTTGCGGATAAGTCATGTTCTCGCAAAGTTTCTCAATTCCGCGGTGGATATATCCGCTATGCACGTCAATTTTCTTTACAATTTCACCATTCAGCGAAGTGCGAAAGTGCATTACACCGTGTGTAGAAGGGTGTTGTGGACCGATATTGATGATATAATCTTCTTCGTCAAAAATTCGGACAGTACTTTCTACCAGATTTCCATCTTTGTCTTCCATGATTCTCGGCGCAATGTCCTTGATATCTTTATTGGCAATAGTAATCGGGTTTAGTTTTGAATCGGCATCGTAGTCTTTGCGAAGCGGAAAACCGTTCCAGTCACCATCCAGCAAAAATCTGCGCATATCCGGATTGTTGATAAAGCGGATGCCAAACATTGCATAAACTTCACGCTCGTTAAGATGTGCAGCTTCGTACATGTCTGTGATAGAGTAGAGTAGCGGATTTTCGCGATCTTCGGTAGCAGTGATTAGCACTACTTCGCGGCTCATATCTTTGGAAGAAGAGAGCAGGTAGATTACACCCAGTTTTTCACCCCAGTCCATACCGATAAGACTTACCAGATAATCGAAAGGTAATTCTTCGTAGGTATAAAGTGCTTTTACAAGCGGGTGAAGTTGTTTCGGCTCCACGGTAACGGTAAGCTTTTGCTTATCTTCGATTAACGCGTCGGGAATGACCGATAATATTATTTCTTTAAGATCTTTCATTTGGAAAATTTTTGAAATACGATTTTAGATTTACGATTGAAAAGAAAAGTCACTTGGTTATATCCAAAATCGTAAATTATTTTTCAAATTCGTTTTTTACCTCTACAGTTTCGCCTGTTTTAGGGTCAATAAGCGTAGCAGGATTGTATGGGCGTACAATTCGTTTGTTTCCAAAGAATTTTTCTACTTTTACTTTGCGTTGCAACTGAAGAAGTCCATAGAAAAGCGACTCCGGACGTGGTGGACAGCCGGGAATATATACATCTACCGGAATGATTTTATCTGCACCGTTGATTACGTGATACGAATTGACAAACGGACCTCCGGAAATAGCACAAGCGCCCATTGCAACCACGTATTTTGGCTCTGCCATCTGGTCGTACACACGACGAAGAAGCGGCCCCATTTTGTGAACAATCGTACCGGCAACCACCATCAGGTCGGCTTGGCGAGGGCTGTTACGCACTACTTCCATCCCAAAGCGGGCAATGTCATAGTGAGCGGCAGCTGATGCCATAAATTCAATTCCACAGCAGCTGGTAGCAAATGCGAGCGGCCAAAGCGAATTGGCGCGTCCCCAGTTAATCATTTGATCCAGTTTTCCTACTACCACGTTTGTTCCGCCGGCATTCAGCTCATCAATGTAAGCTTGCAGCGTTTCGTTGTCCTTGAAATCTTCAGCAGGTAATGCTTTGATTTTAACTTTATTTACGTCCATTTCAAAACTCCTTTCCTCCAGGCATAGGCAAGACCCAAACCAAGAATTACGATGAAAATTAGAATGCTAATCAGTCCTGACATGCCCAGTTGGCGCACAACGGTTGACCATGGGAACAAGAAAATTGTTTCCACGTCAAACATCAAGAATAGAATAGCATAAAGATAATAACCCACACGAAACTGCATCCAGGATGTGCCGTGAGTAGGTAGCCCGCATTCATACGGTTCGCCTTTTTGGAAGTTGATAGATTTTGGGGAAAGTAGTACGGCGGCAGTAAGTCCTAAAATTACTAACGCCAATCCCGCAAGAAGGACCACTACAAAGAGTGATGTATTATCCATAGAAATATAGTTAAATGTTTAAAATGAATAAAATGCCTCTTAAAACAAACTCTTTTCAGAAATTTTATCGGTAGATGATATTAAAGAGTTTTATTATATGAAAGATTGTTTAAAAAAACGTTGCAAAGATATAGAATTATTTCCGTATAATCTACCAAATATTGCCAAAAAATCTAAATTTTGTAAAGTCGAGTTTGCAAAACGGGCTAATTTTTACGAGAAAAAAGGAAATTATCGCGCTAAATAGCACATATATTCCAAATCTGTGCAAAATCTAAAAAATCTAAAATTTTCAGATAAATAACTAT
>CAZCIU010000045.1:0-23651 GCA_964498765.1 uncultured Paludibacter sp.
AGTAATTTTATCCAAATCATCGAATCCCGACGGAAGTCCACTGGAACCTTGTTTTTTCGCTGCTTCTTTCATCCGCTCACGAGCTTCTTCAATCACAGGATTGATCTGCACTACGTCTTTTTTCATATTTTGCTGCGTAAGCTGGAAAAGACTGCCTTCAGCTTCCTGCATCAAATCATCAATGTCCATTTTTTCATCAAAAGCTTTGGTCTGAATTTCACGGGAAAGTCGAATCAGCTCACGTGCAATGTATTTCTGAACGATAATTTGTGAGTGATAAATTAAGTGCGCAGCCGACGAAACACGCGAAGTCAACAAAGCGATAAAATACGGGCCTCCAACTTCATCCAACGTACCTCTTTTCCGCAATCGCTCGGTCACCGTGTGCATATCGATAGGCTCCTGATGTAAACCCAAATCCACGATGGCTTCGTAAATCCGCTGATGAATTACTTTGTAAAAATACTCCGCCCGCAAAATATCGGACACCATGGTATAAGCGTCTCTTTCAAGCATTAGCGCACCCAACACATCTTCTTCCAATTCCAGCGCCTGCGGTGGTAATTTACCGAATTCGTTAGCTGCAAGAGGCGATTTTTCCTCTTTTTTTCTGTTAAATGTTCTTTTTTCTATCATAATTTTCTTTTGGGATGCCAAAATTACGAAATTAAAAACTGATTGAAAAATGAAAACTGTTAAAGCTATCAACAAGTATTCAACATTCAAAATTATCTGTTTGTGAAACAAAATATTTAGGGTAAATTTGTGCCTTTCAATCGGGAATTGAATTTCAATATACTAAGATTTACAAAATGACAAGCTACCCAAACGCGAAAATAAATATCGGACTAAACGTGGTAGAACGCCGTGAAGATGGTTACCACAACATCGAAACTATTTTTTATCCAATCGGGCTTCACGATGTGCTGAATGTGGAAATTTCTGACACTTGCTCGGATTATAGTTTTTCCAATTCGGGCATTCACATCAGCGGTGATCCGGAGGAAAATCTGATAGTAAAAGCCTATCGATTGATTAAGAAAAATCACCAAATTCCGCCGATTGATATTTCGCTGCTGAAGCAAATTCCTTTTGGAGCCGGCCTTGGTGGTGGTTCGTCTGATGGTGCGTTTATGCTAAAAACTCTCAACGAGCTTTTTCAACTGAAAATCACGCCTAAAAAACTGGAAACTTTAGCTGCAAAATTAGGTGCTGATTGTCCGTTTTTTATTCGTAACCAACCGGTTTTTGCATCAGGAATTGGGAATGTTTTTACTCCAATAGAACTTTCATTAAAAGGTTATTGGCTGCTTTTAGTGAAGCCGGATATTCAGGTATCTACGCCGGATGCGTATGCAGGTGTAACTCCATCCAAACCACAAATTTCACTCACAGAATTAGTCAAAAAACCGATTGACGAATGGAAAGAAAGTGTGGTTAATGATTTTGAAAAATCAGTTTTTGCTAAATTTCCTGTTATCGAAGAATTGAAAAATCAAATCTACGATTTAGGTGCAAAATATGCTTCTATGTCCGGCTCAGGATCGTCAGTTTATGGAATTTTTGAAACACGACCTGATTTTGAAGGAAAATTTGAAAATTGTTTTGTTGCTTGTGGAGATATGGAATAAAAAAACAGCCAATTCAGAATTGAATTGGCTGTTTTCTAACTTTATTTTTTCAATTTCAAAACATTCAGATCAATAATTCTCAGCACTTTGTTATTCACAGTATCAATAATTTTCCCATCCTTAAATTCAGCACTTGATGATGCTTCAAATTTGACAATCAATTCATTATCAAGGCTCAATACATTCATTTCACCATCCTTATAAAGTAATTTATAATTATCCGTTTTGGCAAATTGACTGTAATATTCATTTTTATAGAATTCTTGTTCTACTTCCAGATTTTCATCAACAATCAAAACACCATCATTACTTGTCAAAATTACTTTTTGAGAATTATCTGATTTAGCCGGCAGGATTTTATTATCCATTTTTTTATAAATCACATCATTTCCAAAACCGAATAAATATCCAAACTTTTGAGTGTCGATAGTTTTCTCTGCTATCAGAATATTATTTTTAAGAGAATATTGAATTATTTTATTGTGCAGCAACACATTAAGCGTAATATTTTGAACATAGAAATTATTCAAAACTGCATTTTTCTCATCAAAAACTGTTTGAAAAACCTGCGCTCCGGTTTGTACATCATAAATAGCAATAAACGGAGTGCCGTAATTTCTCATTTTACCATTTTCAAAAGCATAACCTCTATTCATCAGATACACTTTTCCATTATTTCTGAAGATTTTCGAAGCACTGGATTTGCCTTTGTCAAGTTCATTTTCCCAAATCACAGCTCCATCATCATTCAATCGACTGATTTTCTCTGCCGTTGCCAAATAAATTCCCGTGCTATCCATCAGCGTGTTTGACACTATTCCGGTTACCACATCCACATTTGGAACCATTGTGACGCCTGTTAGCACGCCGAGAAGCACACTTCCAACGCCTTTCGCCACAGCCTCACCGGTTTGTCTTTTTCCGGTTAAAGATTTATAATTCCAGCCGCCACCGTTGTAAAGATTGATTGTGTTTAGTCCGGACGAAGTCACCAAAATCACGCTGTCATTCATTTGCTTAATGTCATTCCAGCCAAAATCCCGATCTAGATTACTAGTCCAAATCGTTGCGCCATTATTCATATTTATAGCTTCGATTTTGCTTGATGTTTGGTTCACTGAGCTGATTTTGTAAGCTAGTCCGATGTTGTGTTTTTTATTTACATAATAAATCAGCGATTTGATTGACCAGTCATCACTGCCATCCATTTTTCTCAGAGCAATGCTTCTGTCACCTCTCATCAGAAGTGGTCTGTCGCCCGTAATCACTACATTTTCAGTTTGAAAATTAATTTTACGGTTCCAGTTGGCTTTTTTATTAACCAAATCATAAAAAACAAAACTCCCCGAATTATTCAGGTATTTTCCGTTTTTACTCAAGCCGCGAAGATGAACTCCGGCAAATTGCCCTGCCGAGTCGACATAAAATTCGTCAATACGTTCCGGAAATGTATATTCATCCGCATAAACATCAATTATTTTCTCGTTGAGTTGCGCTTGCGCAATCGGACGACTCAGCACAATGACATCCTGCTGCGCGAAAAGTCCGACAGCAAGACATAAGAAAGTTGTAATAAGCAGTAGATTTTTCATAAAAAAAATGATTTATTTCGATGTAAAATAAATCATTTTTAGCGTATTCCACAAGTAAATTGTGTGAAAGTTTATTCTTTTAGAATAGCTTTAAACTATTCAATTATTGAAATTCGGCAGCCAATTCATTGAAAACTCTATGTTGTAAGTCTTTATCGCTTTGATTCACATTATCTCGACCACGTAATCGGGTAAAAACATGCAATTTTGAATTGTGCATTTCTACTTCTGTTGCCGAGCCATCGGACATTTTCATTCCTTTGTAAATCAAAACTGCGCTAACGGGATCCGCAGCATCATCAACAGTCGTTTTGTACGTTTTCATTTTAGTTCCTTGAGGCAATGTGATACCTTTTTCCAGGTTTTTTCTTGTCAAATCAATCAATGCCATTAATTGTTTGAGTGCCTGATAAGGTCGATAAACATACCAATGTCCTTTTTCACCATCCGGCAAATTTGAAGTTGTGTAACCCAAAACCGGACCAAGTGCATTTACCAAAGTAAGCGTTTTATTAGATGAAATCACAATCGGATCAATCAAATAAATTCCTTTTGGTTTAACACCGGAAAAAACTTCCGATTTTACCATATTAATAATTAACGGACAGCCAGTCGATGAACCAATCAGATATATTTTAGTGTAACCCAGAGCATTAAGTTTAGTGTATTCATCAATTATTGATGCTTGCCAGTCCTTCCAAGTTGCATTTTTGAAGTCTTCGTGTGTTCTGCCATGACCGCCCAGCAATACTTGCGATACAAGAAAGCTGCCTTTTTCGGCAGCAAATTCTGCCAATTCTCCCCATTCATAAGTTGAGGCTGAAAAACCGTGTGCAGCAATCACAACCGGTGTATTTTTCTGAGCCTCGGTTGGAATCCGGTATTTGGCAGAAATCAGAAAATCTTCAGGATTTGTCAGCGATAAATCAAAAATCTGATCTCCGTCGAGCATTGTTACATCATCTATATCAGGCGAACCAGCGCAAGATGACGCAACAATGATGGCTATGAAAAGAAAATATTTTATTGAATTCATAAGGCAAATTTATTTAAAACGATAAAAAGCTTTCAACTGATAATAGACAGGGAATAATGTTCCCGGACCACTTTCGCCATTGCTATTCAGCACATTATAACCTACAGAAGCTGAGAACGTAAGAGGAAGATTGAAATTGTAAACAGCACCTGCTTCTACTTGTAACAAAGCTGAACTACTTGGCAGCACATCAAAACGCGGATCTTCATAATGCGCTTTGAAAAAGCCGGTATTGATTCCGGTAAAAAGCTGAAATGAACGCTTTGGAAAAAAACGCCAATCTGCACCGACTGTATAAGTATCTTGCTTAATGGCATTTGATGATAGAGCACTACCAAATCTGCTGCTCACATATCCGGCTTTCAGGTGAATTTGTTTAGATAAAAGAAATTCGGAAGTAAAATCCAATCCGAGCCCATTTTCCCAGTAAAGTTTTTGAGTTTTATGAGAAACAATACCTCCGCTCAAATTAAAATCACTAAAAATTTGAGCATTTGAAGTAAGTGAAGCCAGAAAAATTGAGAAAAATAATAGTAGTTTCTTCATTATTTTGATTATTTATTTACGAAAGTAAAATATAGGTTTATAACAACTAAGAATTAAAATGTTCAATTATTAAAGATAAATACTTTGATTTTCAATAAATATAAGCTAAACTCACTTGCTTATAAAAAAAATCTATACCTCATAAATGCCTTTTGAAAAGTGAAAACGAACTAAAAACACGAAAGAATGTTTTATTCGTAAAATCATTAAAAAAAAGAATTATGTTGAAAAATTTAACTTGTGGTCCAGATAATAAATGCTGTGTGCAGTTGAGAGATTATGGATTGTTATTACTTAGATTAGTTGCAGGTGGATTTATGCTAACGCATGGAATTCCAAAATTAATGAATTTCGAAACACTCAGCCAGACATTCCCCTCAACGCTCGGACTTGGCTCAAAACCGGAGCTGATTTTAATCATCTTTGCTGAAGTTTTTGCGTCTATTGCGCTTATTTTGGGACTTTTTACCAGGTTAGCCTCCATTCCGCTTATTATCGGACTGGGTGTCGCAGCCTTTATCGGGCATGCCGGCGGTCCTTTCAAAGAAATGGAACTGCCTTTGTTGTACATGAGCATTTACATCGTTATTTTGCTTACCGGCCCGGGAAAAATCGCTTTGGACACACTGATTTACAATAAATTTTGCCCAAGTGCAAAGAAAAATTCATTAAGCTAAAAGAAAAGATTTTTTAGATAAATATAGATAGTAATTGTATAGAAGGATGCATTGAAAAATGCATCCTTTTTTATTGCCTAAAACCTTGTACAATCCATAAAAAAGTAGTAATTTAGTGCAATTTTTCAGATGAAATGCATTGAAAATAAAATCAAATTAACAACAATATAAGACACTACTAATCAGGCAAATACGCAAGCATTCAGAAAAATGCGTATTTAAACTTATGTTTACAAATTAAAGAACAGATGATTGACAACGAAGACAAAATTATTAAAGTGAACATTGATGACGAGATGAAGTCATCGTACATTGACTATTCAATGTCGGTAATTGTATCCCGCGCCCTACCCGATGTAAGAGACGGACTGAAACCTGTACACCGCCGGGTGCTGTTTGGAATGAACGAATTAGGCAACAATTCCGATAAACCATATAAAAAATCTGCGAGAATCGTCGGAGAAGTGATGGGTAAATTTCACCCGCACGGCGACTCCTCCATCTATGGCACATTGGTGCGAATAGCTCAGCCCTGGGCAATGCGTTACACGCTGGTTGACGGACAGGGTAACTTTGGCTCCGTGGACGGCGATGGTGCTGCGGCAATGCGTTATACTGAAGCTCGTCTGCGCAAGATTGCAGAAGAAATGCTTTCTGACATTGACAAAGATACGGTAGATTTCCAGGCAAACTTTGACAATACGCTGATGGAGCCAAAAGTGCTTCCTTCACGTATTCCAAGTTTGATTGTAAACGGTTCTTCCGGTATTGCGGTGGGTATGGCTACCAATATGCCAACTCACAACCTAACAGAAACGGTAAATGCCTGCATAGCTTACATTGACAATCATGACATTGAAATTCCTGAATTAATCAAATACATCAAAGCGCCTGATTTCCCAACTGGTGGACTTATCTATGGTTATTCCGGAGTGAAAGAAGCTTTTGAAACCGGACGAGGTAGAATCGTCATTCGTGCTCGTGCTGAAATTGAAACTGAAGCTAACGGACGCGAAAACTTGATTGTAACCGAAATTCCTTATTTGGTCAATAAATCGGAATTAATCAAGCACATTGCCGGAATGGTAAACGAAAAGCGCATTGAAGGCATTTCAAATATCACTGACGAATCCAACCGCGAAGGTATGCGTATCGTAATTGAAATCAAACGTGATGCGAACGCCAATGTGGTTTTGAATAAATTGTACAAATTCTCTGCTTTGCAATCTTCATTTAGTGTAAATAATATTGCACTGGTAAATGGTCGTCCGCAGCAGCTGAATATCAAGCAATTGATTAAATACTTTATCGATCACCGCCACGAAGTAGTAACTCGTCGTACCCAATACGAACTTGCCGAAGCCGAAAGACGTGCACATTTGTTGGAAGGATTTATGATTATTTTGGATAATTTGGATGAAGCCATTCAGATAATCCGCGATTCTCAAACTCCGGAAGAAGCTCGAAATCGTTTGATGGAACGCTTTGGACTAAGCGAAATTCAGTCGCGTGCCGTTGTTGAAATGCGTTTACGCCAACTTACAGGCATGGAGCAAGAAAAACTGCGTGCTGAATACGAAGAGTTATTGGCTAAAATCGAACGATTGAAAGAGATTTTGGAGAAAGTAGAACTTCGTATGCAAATCATTAAAGATGAGCTAATTGAAGTAAGAGATAAATTTGGAGACGAAAGAAAAAGTGAAATCGTGTATGCTTCGGAAGAATTTAATCCGGAAGATTTCTACTCAGATGATGAAATGATTATTACAATTTCGCATTTGGGTTACGTGAAACGTACACCGCTTTCTGAATTCCGTTCACAAGGTCGTGGTGGAGTCGGCTCCAAAGGAAGTGATTTCCGCGACGACGACTTTATCGAACATATTTATCCGGCTACCATGCACAATACCATGTTATTCTTTACACAAAAAGGACAATGTTATTGGCTGAAAGTATATGAAATCCCGGAAGGAAGTAAAAATTCCAAAGGTCGTGCTATCCAAAACCTGCTAAACATCGCATCTGACGATAAAGTGAACGCTTACATCCGCGTAAAAGGATTGGATGACAAAGAGTATATCAATTCACACTATGTAATTTTTGGCACGAAAAATGGTATAGTAAAGAAAACGTCACTCGAAGCATACTCTCGTCCTCGTCAAAATGGTGTAAGAGCGATTACTATCAACGAGAATGACGATGTAATTGAAGTAAGATTGACAGATGGTACGTCTGAAATTATTCTGGCAAACCGCAACGGTAGAGCCATTCGTTTCCACGAATCCAAAGTACGCGCTATGGGCCGTACAGCGGCTGGTGTGAAAGGAATGACACTGGATGATGACGGGCAAGACCAAATTATTGGCATGATTTGTGGACATGCAGATGATAATGTTGATATTCTGGTCGTTTCAGAGCAAGGTTACGGAAAACGTTCCGCACTGGAAGATTACAGAATCACCAACAGAGGCGGGAAAGGTGTAAAAACTATTAACGTAACTGACAAAACCGGAAAACTGGTTGCAATTAAAGGTGTGACAGATGAAAACGACCTAATGATTATCAACAAATCCGGAATTACCATTCGCATTGGAGTGGAAGATTTACGTACAATGGGACGCGCTACGCAAGGTGTAAGAATTATCAATCTGAGCAAGAAAAACGACGAGATAGCTTCTGTATGTAAAGTAAATAAATACGACGAAGAAGAGGAAGAAGTAAATACAGAAAATCTTACAGAAACTGAAAACAACGACGTAGCAACAAATGAAGGTGAAAATACACCGGAAGTAACAAATGAATAGAACTTTTTTTAATAACTAAATAAATAATCATTTAACAAATAAATTTTTTACGAAAATGAAAAAACTATTTTTATCATTATTCTTAATAGGTGCAGTTTCTTTTGGGATGTTTGCTCAAAAATCAAATGTATCTAAAGCTAAAAACTTAACTGAACAAGAAAAACCTGACTTTTCAGGGGCACGTGCTGCTATCAAAGAAGCTATTTCAAATGATGCAACCAAGAGTGATCCTAACACGTATTACACAGCGGGTATGATTGGTTACACAGAAAATGACAAATTGAATACGCTTCTGATGCTGGGTAAAGAAAACGAAGTTAATAAAGACAAAAAAGGTGAAGCTATTATGGAATCTTACAAATATTTCATGAAAGCTTACGAACTTGACCAAGCGCCAAACGCAAAAGGAAAAGTAAAACCTCGTTTCACCAAAAGAATTAAAGACAATGTAAAAGAGTTTTACACTGCACAGTATAACCTGATTGCATATGGTGCACAACTTTTTGACAAGAGAGATTACAAAGGTGCTGTTGAAGTTTTCAACACATTCCTTGAAATCCCAAAATCGCCTTTGATGAACAACGAGATTCCTACAAACGACTCTACTTATCACATGATTAAGTATTTCAATGCATTGGCAACTACAAACTTGCAAGATCACGCTAAAGCCATCGAACTTTACGAAGACCTAAAAAATGATAACTACGAAACTAAAAACGTATATCAACTTTTGGCAGAAGAATATCGTATGACTGAAGACTTTACTAAATATCTTGCTACGTTGGAAAAAGGATTCAACCTATTCCCACAAGATCCTTGGTTCTTGCAAAACATCATTAACCACTACATCAATAACCAAAAAGTAGAAGACGCTGCAAAATACCTTGACGCTGCTATTGCGCAAGCTCCAAACGTAGCTGAATACCACTACGTAAAAGGTAATATTGAAGAAAGATTGGGTAATGTAGACGCTGCTCGCAAAGCATTTGAAAGAGCAATTGAAATTCAACCAACAATGGCAAGTGCATACGCTGGAATCGGACGTGTAATCTTCAACCAAGGTGTAGAAATTCTAAAAGCTGCTGACAATATCAGAGACAACAAACTTTACAATGCTGAAGTAGATAAAGCAAACGTTGTATTCGTACAATCAGCTCCTTTCTTCGAAAAAGCAGTAGAAATCGATCCATCTGACATCGACACAAAACAAGCGCTTAAAATGCTTTACTATCGTCTGAAAGATATGAGCGATTACAGTGCTAAATACGATGCTTTAGTAAAAGAATTAGGTGAATAATCTAAATCTGAAATGATAAATAAAATGCGATAACTCGTCGAGTTATCGCATTTTTTATTGCTAGAATACTAGATGAAGATATTTCTATATAGCCATTATAACTCAGAATACAAATTACAGTAACTTTTTACTAAGGCAACTTTAACACATAAAGTCTACTTTTGGACCAAACAATATATAAAACTATTGTTGTGAAAAACTGCATAGTAACGGAAGAAAGGTTGAATAATAGTTTTTCTTGTAATTTGAATTGCATAAACGATAAAAAAAATTCATCCAGCCTGAACAACACTCTTGATTTGTTATGATAACAATAACCACATTCATATATAACATAAAACTCCCGAAGCTTCGCTTCGGGAGTTTTATTTTGATTAAGCTGAGTTTATTTATAAACCATAAAGTTCTTAACTTCGAATGTACCAGCCCTGGAATTTGTTGACAAATACTTAAAGGCAATTTTAACTTTCTGTCCTGAATAAGCCGAAAGATCAATTACACCGGAAGAAACAAAGTTCCAGTTTCCAGCGTTAAAGAACGGATTAGCCGGATTAAGTTTCGACCAGTTAGCCGCACTTGGCGCTCCGCTTGAATAGTCGCTCGAAATCCAAATAGTACAGTCAGCCGTCGGATTGTTGAAGTATCTGGTTACATAGTCAAAAATCAATTTCGGACTGCTTACGCCTGCCAAATCAATCTGTGGTGAAATCAACCAGTCTTCGTTTGCCCTATTTTGAGAATTAACATATCCTGTCATTTTTGCATAACCTCTGTCCCAATGCCAAACTTCATCTCCTGAAACATTTTCAGAAGTGAAATCTCCAAGACCTGAAGCAAAAGTTTCTCTGAAAATTGGATCAGGAGGAAGCACACCGCCGGTAGTTCCATCTTCTAATTTATAGTAAGAAACTGAATTCAGACTTCTAAAACCAAGACTTGAACCAAGCAAACCATAAGCTGTGATTTTCTTTCCTATTAATTCCGGATTGTCCACCAAATTTACGCCTGACTGAACAGCCGCATTGGAAATATCCAGCAATAAACTGTTTGATACATAGACATTATTCATTTCGTCCGCAATCAAAACGTTTGTTTTCACATTGGCACCAGCCGAAGTATAAGTTGGAGTGTTGGAAGCTGCAGTGTTTACATATCCAACAATATAACCTTGAACTGCCGCTAAGCCACTTCCTGTAATTGCTCCCGCAACATTGTAAGGTGCGCTGAGCGTTCCTTCTCCGTTATCAGGATTAAATGCTTCACCGGAACCTACCAAGAAATTTTTCACTTCCCAGCTTCCTGCATTTGCAGCTGTTGACACATATTTGAATGCAATTCTAACTTTCTTTCCCGCGTAAGGCGTCAGACTAATTTGTCCGATATTAGAAAAAGTCCAAGAACCCGGATCAATAAAAGGATTGGTTTTAATCTGCGTCCAAGAGCCTGTAGATGGCAATCCATCCACATAATCTTCAGAAATCCAAACCGTTGCTTCTACATTCGGATTTGTAAAATATCTGGCAACATGATCAAATGTAAAATAGGCCGCTGTCAAATTACTCAGATCAATTTCCGGAGAAATCAGCCAGTCTTCGTTCTCATAATCCGTTGGATTAACGTATCCGCTCATATAAGCATAACCTCTCGAATCTGCATACCAGGTTTGATCTTCGCCCGTAACATTTTGCACCGTAAAATCACCCAACGATCCATCTGTGAATGTCTGAGCCAGGATAACCTTTGGATTATCGATTGTTTTGAGTTCGTAATCCAAAGCATTTGTACAGCCAACAAAAAACGCAGCTGTCAAAAATAGTATTCCGTATATTAAATTCTTCTTCATCTTTACAAATGGTTTATTTTATTTTGTATAATTCACACTGGATAGATACGGCTCAAAACCTTTACCAAGATCGCCCAATGTTCTAAGTGTAAGCTGCCAAACACCTGCTGCATTGGTATAATTTTTATACCAGCCAACGATTACAGTGATGTCACCTCTGTAATTGGAAGTTGGAAGCGGATTATTAGCGAAACGCGCGTACTCACTCGTTGCAATTGAAATAGTTCCGGTTCCATCAGAGATATTTCTCAACTGAGGATAACCTACTCCATTGGTCGAAGGAGCAAAAATCATAGTTTCTCCAGAAAGTGGTTTATTATCTCCATCAAATCCGGTGAAATAAGCATTTTTAATGCAAACCAATTTATTCACCAATTTTGTGTAATCAGATGCTTTGATTTGAGCAATTGTCATCGTATCAGCTTTCACCACACTTGGATCAGGTAATCCGTAGCTATGAATTGCTTTTTTAGCACTGTACAATGGCATTCTTCCCGGCTCTGTACGATAAATTGTATCTGTTCCGGCGTATTTTACACGGTCTGTATTAAGGTACAAAGAACCGATTTGTGGAGTTTGTCCGTATTTTCCTATATACAAACCATTGGTGCGTATCCAAACTTTCTGACCAAGCGGATAAATTGCCGAAAGTCCTGAAGCATCAATGGACACTTTGATTGCCTGAGCATTCGGACCTTCTTCCTGAACTACAAAATATTTATAAACATTTCCTTCCACGTCTGTTGAAGTAACACGTCCGCTGATTACCACATCATCCGGTGATGAAATTAAATCAGCCGTATAAAGCCCAGCCATTCTTCCAACCGGATCAGAGTAAGCATCTTTATTTGTCATAAAATCAGCTTTCAACTGCTCGATGGTATAAGTTATTGTCAGTGAATCGCCTGCAATTTCATCCCATGCCATGGTATCGTAATCTGTCTTATTGCAGGATACCAAAAGCGCAGCAGGGATAATTAGATATATTAAAAACTTCTTCATTTTTCTACCTTTTATTTTTTCCATAATTAAAATCTAAATCCAAGATGCATAAACATATTGAAGCCCCATGCATAGTAATATTTATTAGGGAATCTGTTCAAATTAGCCAAATCAATGGTGTTTTCGTCAGCCATCGGCATTCTTCCTTGCTGGAAACCTCCGGTTATCATTTCTGTATTGTTCAAAATATTACTGAAACTCAAGTTGATATTCATTGAGCGACGTTTTGGCAAGTAAATAACTTTACCGATAGACGCGTCAAGCAAGAAACCACCTTTCAGTTTTTCCTGAGTTCCCAATATCCTTTTTGCTTCGCCTGTCGGATTTGCATCATATAGCGCAACGTTGCTTTCTGTAAATCTATTTGGAGCAAAATCCAGATAATTATTATCAAAATAATTCAACGTAATATCAGCAAACCACATTTTTGGGTGGAAATAATCAATCGTAAAGTTGGCGGCCAACTGAGGACCACTATTGATTTTCAGACCTTTGGTCATCACAGTTTCTTGAATATCGGCATTCGAACCGTTTTCGAAACTCTTCACACCGATTGCATTGTTAGTATAATGATAATCTGCATAAGTCGCTGCAGATGAAATCGAGAAACTTCTATTCAAACGAACAGAAATTCCAGCTTCTACACCTTGGTAAATTTTATCGGATCTCATAAGCATGTGATTGATAAAAGTGCGCAGTGCATCGTCGTAATAACCCAAATTTTCTGAAGTTCCCAACATGTGCGTACGGAAACCTGTCAAGCGACCACGAACAGCCGGGAAAAGGAATGAGTAATTCAAGTCATAAGACAAAATTTTACGTGATTGAAGGTATGGAATTCTGTCGTCTTTGATACGCTCAGAAACGTAAGAACCACTTGGAAGTGGCGCACGAGTTTCAGCCAACAAATTGGCATACAAGCGATTTCTACCATCAATTTTGTAAGTTGCACCTGCTTTCAACGAAGGATCTACAAACCACCACACTTCACCCGGACCGTAGGAATTTTCCGGTGCGCGACCGTTTCTCATGTATCCGTGACGGTTAAACTGCGTATAAGTCAATTTCCCGGCATAGTACAAATCCAATTGAGCCAAATTCCATTCATTCTGAACAAAAGCGCTGGTGTGCAGGATATTAATGTCGTATTTGTAGCCAAACATATCACCTTCTTTGATGATTTTATTCGGGTTATTCAGGTCGTTTTGCATTTTATTTGGATCCGGAACAATATCCCTATTCAAATCACGCTCTGCAAATTGGTCTATGTCAATCCACTGATTTCCACCTAATAAGTCATCCATTGTTTTGTAATTGATGTCTTTTGCAAATTTCGCTTCGATGCCCGCGGTTAATCTGAATTTCGAATTTACTTGATTGGTATAAGTAGAATTCAATGCGGTTTCCATCAAGTCGTTATGACGTCTTTCAACATTGTATTTTGCACTTTGATTTGGGTTAAGCTCATTGTTTCTTAAGTTAGCTTGATACAAACTTGCCCAGTCAATTTGAGAAACACGAGGATTTATCGGCTCTCTGCCATCAAAAGCCCATTGCGAAGCAATTTCATCAGCAATTGATTGGTCAGTCTGGAAACTTGGCAAATTACGGTAATAATCCGGACGCGGATCCGGCGCGTTGTAAAAACCAAGTGCAGAATTGCTGTACATGCTGTAGTGATAAGCTAATCCGGTGCGAAGTCTTTGTGTTTCGCTGATTTTGAAATCACTTGTCAAAATAGCAGTTGGGTCAAAACTTTTCACAATTCGTGAATTGCGTTTTTCTCCATTCTGATATCCCCAGTAAGAATTATAATAAATAGAGCCCGAAAGGTCATAAACCTCCTGCGTTCCGGCACTTTGTTGTGTACGTTGAGTTGGTGCGCCGTAAGTCACGAGCGAAAGGCTGTGTCTTGGCGTAAGCATTTTTTCGGCAGAAAGAAAATAACCTGCAGAATTGTAGAAAGAACCGTGTGTGATACCTTCATCAGCCCAACGAATAACGCCCGAAACTGCAAATGCCCAACCGTTTGGCATCATTCCGGTTGCGTAAGTGGCTTGACCACGAAGTTTGTAGGCTCTGTTGCTGTAAGCTAAGCTGGCACGCGTTCCGGCAGCAAATGCACTGGCACGATTCAGAATATTGGTAGAACTTCCGATATTTCCATAACTGAAATTATTGGCATCAATTCCGCTTACCACATCTTTATTTCTGTTGGCGTCGTTCAATCCACCCAAACTTGAATAGTTAAACCCACCGCGATCCAGCGCATTGAAATGCACGCCGTTAACATAAGTCGATTCAAATTCTTGCTCATATCCACGCATGCGAAAACGCATTGGGCTGAAAGAATAGGATGACTGCGAAAGATACACATCTCCGCGAGCAATACCTCCGGAGATGCTTTGAGTAGAGCGTCCTTCATCTTCGCTGAAGTTCGATTCGCTCAATTGCAAAATCGCATCCTGACGCGCATCTTCCTGAATATCAACTCTCATGTAAGTAACTTCCATTTCATTCTCCTCGCCTTCTTTCAAATTAATCAGCTTAATCTGAGGCAGGTAACCTGTGCGGAAAAAACTGATTTCTTCATCGCCACTCACCAATTCGGTCAGGCTGAATTCGCCCTGCGCATTGGTTTTGGTAGAAATGTTTTGATGCAATAAAGTCACCGTTACACCCGGCAGTGGTGTATTTGTTTCAGCCACTTTCACCGTTCCGGTAAGTCTGGTTTGAGAAAAACTCAGCACAGACACCAAAAGAAAAGCTGAAACCAATAACAATACTTTTTTCATAAAATCTATATTATTTGTTTTGTTTTCTTGCATGCTTCTCTCAAACCATTCTCAGCCTCGAAAGCTTAATAAGTCGCGGATACATGCAAAATTGAAATTAAATTATTTTTGAAATATAAGAACCTTGAAAACGAATTTCAAAAATCAGTTTTCTTGCGAAAATGCCATTTTTTGCGGATGGCAAAAGTTGTGCAAGATACAACCTTTTTTCGGAAAATTCATCAATTAAACCAATTATTTGCTCGCATTTAACTATTTAAGACTGAGAAATGAAGCTCGTCTTACAATTTCAAAGCAACAACTATCATTCATTGCAAAACTTCTATTCAGACCGCTAAATTTTAGATTAATCGTAAGTGTCATTTTCTGAACAAATTCAGCAAAATAACGCAGTTAGTCACTTTGTGAAATTGCAAAACCATGTGCTTAGTACAAATTAATAAGGTTTTTATAAATTTACTTTTTTATTTCAGTTTTTTTTCGGACTTTTGTTATTTATATACTAAACAAATTCTATCTAAAATAGTGCATTAGAAATAAATTAGATGCACATTTTATTTAACAAAGTACAAAATTCAGATATGAAGAATTCAATTAAAATTTTAAGTTTTATACTCATCACTGCATTTGTTTCAGCCTGTGGAGCGGCTAAAAATACCGGTTCAGGAAGTGAGCTCGCCGGAAATTATCGTGCAGTCAGCGTTGGTTTTTACAACCTTGAAAATCTTTTTGATACCATCAATCAAAGCAATTTCGACGAAGAATATCTACCTGAAGGTTCTATGCGATGGACAGGGATGAAATACAAAGCCAAACTGAAAAATATGGCTTATGCTATTTCTCAAATCGGCCTTGAAAACACTCCAAATGGCGTTTCAATCCTTGGTGTAAGTGAAATCGAAAACCGCGGTGTGCTGGAAGATTTGGTGAAAGAACCAACTATTGCCAAACGCACTTACGAGATCATTCACTACGATAGTCCGGACAGACGCGGTGTGGATGTGGGATTGCTTTATAATCCGCGTGATTTTGTCCCTACGGCTCACAAATCTTACCGACTTGTTATGAGCGACTCAACTTTCCTTACACGCGACCAGTTGCTTGTGAGTGGTTATTTATTGAATGAAAAAGTTCATATAATTGTAAATCACTGGCCTTCTCGCTCGGGTGGTGAAGTAGCTTCTGCTCCAAAAAGAAATGCTGCCGCAGCACTCAACAAGCACATTGCCGATTCGCTTTACAGACAAGACGCAAACGCAAAAATCATCATTATGGGTGACTTAAATGACGACCCTCGCAATGAAAGCGTTTCTAAAATTCTGGATGCCAAACGCAATATGGAAGATGTGCAAGATTTTGGTTTGTACAATCCAAGTTGGAGAATTTTAGACAGTGGCGTTGGAACATTGGCATATAACAATCAGTGGAATTTCTTTGATCAAATTATCATTTCCAAACCATTACTTGCTAATGACAAAACAAAACTGAGTTTCTGGAAAGCAGAAGTTTTCAATAGAAACTTTTTGGTACAGCAAGAAGGCTCGTACAAAGGCACACCGCTTCGTACACATGCGGGAGGCGTTTGGCTGAACGGCTACAGCGACCACTTCCCAGTTTTGATTTACCTTGTTAAACAGGTAGATTAATTTTAATTTTTAGAATTATAAAAGATGAAATATACAACTCTATACGGCAAACTTATTATGCCGGAATACGGACGCAACGTGCAACAAATGGTTGAACATGCGCTTACTATTGAAGACCGCGAAGAGCGCAAACGCTGCGTAAACACCATTATCAACATCATGGGAAATTTATTTCCTTACCTGCGCGATGTGAACGATTTCAAGCATAAACTTTGGGATCACGTGGCGATAATGTCTGATTTTAAGCTGGATATTGATTATCCGTATGAAATTGTTCAAAAAGAAAATCTCTACTCACGTCCAGAAAGCATACCTTACAAACAGTCAAAAATTTCCTACATGCACTACGGCAGAAATCTGGAAGAAATGATTGAACGAGTTTCTGAATATCCGGATGGAGATACAAAGAATGAGCTTATTCGGCTGATTGCCAATCAAATGAAGAAATGCTTTTTGACTTGGAATAAAGAAGTTGTGGACGATAAAAAGATTTTCGACGACTTACGCGAACTTTCCAAAGGGAAATTGGACGTTTCTGAAGATATTTTCAAACTGATGGAAACGCGTGACGTACTTCACTCCAAGAAAAACATCAAAAAGCCACAAAAGAAATAACATTGATTTTTTGAATGCTTAAGTGCCAAATTAAGTAATTTCTAATTTCAAACTTCTAATTTCTAATTTTATAAAATGTCATCATTCAAAATAGAGGGAGGACGCAAACTTCATGGTGCAATCACTCCTCAAGGTGCAAAAAATGAAGCTTTACAAGTGATTTGTGCCGTATTATTAACTTCCAAAAAAGTCACAATCAGCAATATTCCTCAGATCCTTGACGTATTAAATCTAATCAATTTGCTAAAAGATTTAGGCGTAAAAGTCGAACGCACGAGTGATGACACCTACACATTCCAAGCCGACAATGTAAATATGGATTACCTGCAAACCGAAGCTTTCTACAAGCAAAGTGCTTCATTGCGAGGTTCTGTAATGCTTGTTGGACCGCTCGTAGCGCGATTTGGCAAGGCAGTAACTCCAAAACCAGGCGGCGATAAAATAGGACGAAGAAGATTGGATACGCACTTCATCGGAATTCAGAAATTAGGAGCTGATTTTGAATACGATGCGGACAAAAAACTCTATAAAATCAATGCAAAAAAACTGAAAGGCTGCTATATGCTGCTTGATGAGGCTTCTGTAACCGGAACTGCAAACATCCTGATGACAAGCGTTTTAGCGGAAGGCATAACCACCATTTACAATGCTGCCTGCGAACCATATTTGCAACAATTATCCAAAATGCTCAACCGAATGGGTGCAAAAATTTCGGGAATTGGCTCGAATTTATTGACCATCGAAGGCGTTAAATCCTTGAACGGCTGCGAACATAAGTTGCTGCCGGATATGATTGAAGTAGGAAGTTTTATAGGAATGGCAGCAATGACCGGTTCGGAAATTACCATCAAAAACGTTGCATATGACGAACTTGGAATTATTCCTGATAGTTTCCGCCGCTTAGGTATCAAAATCGAGCAGCACGGCGATGATATTTTTATTCCTCAGCAAGATTCTTACACCATTGAATCGTTTATTGATGGTTCGATTATGACCATTGCGGATGCGCCTTGGCCGGGACTTACGCCAGACTTATTGAGCGTATTTCTGGTAATCGCCACCAAAGCAATTGGCAGCGTTCTTATTCATCAGAAAATGTTCGAAAGTCGTCTGTTTTTCGTGGACAAATTGATTGATATGGGTGCTCAAATCATCCTTTGCGATCCGCATAGAGCTACTGTAATCGGACTTGGAAATAATCTTCATCTGCGTGCTGCGAAAATGAGTTCGCCGGATATTCGTGCCGGAATTGCACTACTCATCGCTGCTATGGCCGCCAACGGAACCAGCGTGATTGATAATATCGACCAAATTGACCGTGGATATCAAGACATCGACAAACGATTGAATGCTTTAGGTGCAAAAATTACCCGAATTGATTAAACATTATATCACATGAAAAAACTCCGTTGTATATTAATTTCATTGTTTGTTATAAGCACTTTTGGCATTGCTCAAAATCCAAAAGATACTGTTTCTTCATTTGTATATCCTGAAAGAGAGATAATTCCAAAGCCTTACGATCATAAGGAAGACGCCGAAAAAAGGCTGAACGAATTGATTATCCAGGCTAAAAAAGAGAATAAAAACATTTTTATTCAGGCTGGCGGAAACTGGTGCGGTTGGTGTCTGCGCTTCAATTATTTTGTGCAAAACATTCCAGAACTCAAAGAAATTTTGGATAAAAACTACTTGTATTATCACCTGAACTATTCACCCGAAAACAAAAACGAAAAAGTTTTCAGAAAATATATTGATCCGAATGTTCGCTACGGATATCCTTTCTTTATCATTCTTTCAAGCGATGGAAAATTACTTCATGTACAGGAAAGCGGGATTTTTGAAGCCGTAAAAGGTTACAACAAGGAAAAAGTGGAGAATTTTCTGAATAAATGGACGCCTGCTCCAAAAAAGAAATAAACGATTAAAAACTAATAATTATCTCGATTTGGCTAATTCCTATAAAACCATATCTGCACTTTCTGAAGGGCTTTACAAAGAAAAAGGGAGCAAATTCCTTTCATTTGCCATGCCCGTAAAAAATGTGGACGAGATAAAATCCATCCTCGAAGAATATCGCAAGCAATATTACGACGCTCGTCACGTGTGCTATGCCTATATGCTTGGTGCTGAGCGAGAAGAATTCCGTGCGAATGACGATGGCGAACCTTCAGGAACAGCGGGAAGACCGATTTTGGGACAAATAAATTCTGCCGAACTGAGCGATATATTGATTATTGTAATTCGTTATTTTGGTGGAATTCTGCTCGGAACTGGCGGACTTATCACAGCTTACAAAGAAGCCGCTCAAGACGCCATTCAACAAGCCGAAATCATCGAAATCATTGTAAAAGACCATTTTACTATCCATTTTGGCTACAATCTGATGAATGAGGTGATGCGAATATTCAAAGAATTCGAGCCGGAAATCATCTCTACCGACCTTCAGTATTCCTGCCGATACGAAGTTGCCATTCCAAAATCACAATCCGAACAATTTTTCAGCAAAATAGAAAAAATCTACAGTGTAGAAATCACACCCTCAGATACGCTATAAATTTAATTGATAGAACATTTGCACCAAAACGCATGTTATACGTGCATAAATCAATTTTAGAATTATAATGAAAGTAGAAATTTGGAGTGACGTGGCTTGTCCGTTTTGCTATATCGGCAAGCGACATTTTGAAAAAGCATTAGCACAATTTGCTGACAGTAAAGACATTGAAGTGGAATGGAAGTCATACCTTCTTGACCCGGACTATGTATATAACGCCGAAAATCCGGAAACGGAAGCCGAATATATTGCCAATCGTAAAGGAATTTCCATTGAGGAAGCTCGTCAGATGTTCACAAGCATCACACGAATGGCGTCTATGGCAGGTTTGACCTACGATTTTGACAAAGTAATCGTGGCAAATACCGTAAATGCGCACCGAATTATTCAGAAAGCCAAAGAGAAAAACTTGGGCAATGAAGCCGAAGAGCGTTTCTTCCAGGCATTTTTTATCAACGGTGAAAACATCAACGAAACGGATGTTTTGGTAAAAATCGGGCAGGAAATCGGGCTGACTGAAAGCGAAGCCAACGATGCACTTACCAACGACAAATACGCTTACGAAATAAACAGCGACATTCAAGAAGCCGGACAAATCGGCGTACGCGGTGTGCCTTTCTTCGTTTTCGATAGAAAATACGGCGTTTCGGGTGCACAGCCGGTAGACGCATTCTTGCAAACATTGGAAAAATCCTTTGGTGAATGGAAAGAAAAAAATCAACCAGTGCAGCTAACCAATCTTGGCGAAGGCAGCACATGCGATTTGGATGGAAATTGCAATTAAGAAATAAATTCAAGATAGAAAAACCGGCTGAAATGTCGGTTTTTTTGTTTTAAAATCGGTGCTTTTTTTAAATGCTTTTTCATTGAAATTTTTCAAAATAATCTTGTATCTTTGCACAAGAGAATATGATAATTTCAACAAATAAATATCATACAAACGCATGCAGCTTACAGCAAGCAAGTTGCACTGAAAAAATGTCCTTAAAAATATTGAAGCCAACTTATTCCGAGTGAATGTGTTGGCTTTTTTAAATACTAATTTTTGAACCCAAAGGGCTTTCCTATGAAAAACCGCAGTTTAGTTTCCATCACCGATTACTCGAAAGAAGAAATTCTTGAAATTCTGCATCTGGCAGCCGAATTTGAAGCCAATCCGAACCAAAAAACCTTGGAAGGAAAAGTTATTGCCACGCTGTTTTTTGAACCATCCACTCGTACCCGATTGAGTTTTGAAACCGCCGTAAACCGTCTTCGAGGGCGTATAATCGGCTTTTCGGACGCGATGACAAGCAGTTCGGTAAAAGGCGAAACGCTGCACGACACCATCAAAATGGTGGGAAGCTACGCCGATGCCATCGTGATGCGGCATCCGCTGGAAGGTGCTGCCCGCTACGCATCGGAAATTTCGCCCGTGCCAATAATCAACGCCGGCGATGGTGCCAATCAGCATCCGTCACAGACTTTGCTGGATTTGTATTCCATCCTGAAAACGCAAGGAACGCTCGAAAATCTGCAAATCAGTTTGGTGGGCGATTTGAAATACGGCCGCACGGTGCACTCGCTGATAATGGCCATGTCGCACTTCAACCCAACTTTCCGCTTTATTGCACCGGACGAACTAAAAATGCCGGATGAATACAAGCTATTTTGCAAGAAAAATAAAATCCCGTACACCGAAAGCCGCGAATTGGCAGACAATTTCAATGACGCTGACATTCTTTACGTTACGCGTGTACAGAAAGAGCGTTTTCTGGATATGCTTGAATTTGAACGTGTTAAGAACACTTACACGCTGAAAAATGAGATGCTGGCAAACAGCAAACCAAATTTGAGAATACTGCATCCACTGCCGCGCGTGAATGAAATTGACCCCGATGTGGACACAAATCCGAAAGCCTACTATTTCCAGCAAGCACAAAACGGAATGTACGTAAGGCAAGCGATTGTAAGCAAAGTTTTGAATATCAAAAAATAGTACGGACAAGTAAAAATACGGAGGAAAAAATGAAAAAACTACAAGTTGCAGCACTAAAAGAAGGCACTGTAATCGACCATATTCCGGCTAAAAAACTTTTTAAGGTAATCACGCTATTAAAATTGCAGGATTGCGATAATATGATTACGTTTGGGACAAATTTGGAAAGCAAACGGATGGGTTGCAAAGGAATTATCAAGATTTCGGAGAAGTTTTTTGAAGATAGCGAAATCAACCGAATTACGCTGATAGCACCGAATGCCAAAATAAATATTATCAAAAATTTTGAGGTGGTTGAGAAACGGCCGTTGAGCCTGCCGGAAGAGGTGAAAGAAATCGTTACCTGCCCTAACCCGGCTTGCATTACCAATCATCAGCCCATTCCAACGCATTTTCATGTTTTTGAAGAAGATGACCTTGTGATGCTGAAATGCCATTTTTGCGAGAAAGAAGCGAAACTGGAAGAGGTGAAGATAAAGTAACACTGTAAATTCGTAAAGTTTTGAAATTAATAATAACTATTTAAGACAATAAATATATTTACACTAAGAATGATTTTTGCTTATTTATTACCTGTCATTATTTTTTTATCGCTCCCTTCATTTTTTGTAGATCCAAATTCAAATAATTATTTTTATTATTACATTATCACTGCTTTTATTACTATAAAAATTTCAACAATCATTGGTTATTTTCTTGAACCAAAAGATAAAATTAAAACGACAAAATGGTTAATACTGATATTAAATGCATTGACTTATTTTACTATTTATGGTGTTTTTGAACAAAAAATATATCGTTCAGTTGGATTAATATTTTTATTCTTTGGTATTATTGGATTTATATTTTTAAGTAAGTCATTTGATAAATTGAATAAAAAAGGCAAATAAATTTTGATTATCTTTACAAAATCAGAACAATAAACCAACACATGAAATTTATTTTGGGAAACATAGTTTATTTTAAATAAGTTTATTAAACATTTAATGAATTCTCAAAAAAAAGAAATTCGTTCCAAAGAATTACACTTTGAGAAAGTGGTAGATAAGTTGCACGTTTCCTGGAAACCCGGCACGATGATTTATCCGCTACCGGCAGTGATGATTTCGTGTGGCGAAACGGAGGAGGAATACAACATCATCACGGTGAGTTGGGTGGGAACTATTTGCACTAATCCTGCCATGTGCTATATTTCAGTGCGTCCGGAGCGGCATTCTTACGAAATTATCAAGCGTACGGGCGAATTTGTCATTAATCTGACCAACGAAGAACTGGCACGTGCCACCGACTGGTGCGGCGTGAAAAGCGGCAAAGATTTCAACAAATTCAAAGAAATGAAACTTACCGCCCGAAAAGCGGAGCAGATAAATGCACCGATTATTGCGGAAGCGCCGCTTTGCATCGAGTGCAAAGTAAAACAGATTATTCCGCTTGGCTCGCACGATATGTTTATTGCCGAAGTGGTCAATGTGCAAGCAGATACACGCTACATTGACCCGGAAACAGATAAATTTGATCTGCAAAAAGCAAAACTTATCGCCTATTCGCACGGACATTATTATAAATTGGGAGAAGAAATTGGGCGATTTGGATGGACGGTGAGGAAGAAGAAATTCTGAAAATCATTTGAAA
>CAZCIU010000046.1:0-23351 GCA_964498765.1 uncultured Paludibacter sp.
GATGCCGATAATGATTGCTTGGTTCTCTATCCGGAGAGCATTTGGAACAAAAAAACAGAAGAATTGAAGGCAAATCTGGACGAATGGGAGGCAGACGACCAGCTTTTGCTGATGCAATTTGTGTCGGATGCCGAGTGGCTCGATATTGACAGTCAGGGACGGGTTTTGATTTCAAAAAGATACCTGGAAATGATTGGAATTGAGAACAATGAGGTTTTATTCGTAGGAATGATGGACAGGTTTGCCGTTTGGGGCAGAAAACGATACGAAGACGTGAAACTTTCGGCAGGCGATTTCGCGAAGAGATTAAGAGAGAAAATGATACAAACACTCTAACTGCCCCTCCAAACCTCCCCGAAGGGGAGGCTTTTAAAGAGTAAAATGAAGGAATTCAGCCAAACTTTCACAAAAATGACGCTTTTATTTAAATAGGATGAGAAAGGATTTAAGTTTGAATATCACATCTAAAATCCCCCCTTCGGGGGGCGGGGGGGCGTACCACATCCCTGCTCTTCTTGCCGAAACCATTGAAGGACTAAGCATAAAACCGAACGGAATTTATGTGGATGTTACATTCGGTGGAGGAGGACATTCGAGGGAAGTTTTGAAGCAGTTGGGCGAAAAAGGGCAATTATTTGGATTTGATCAGGATGAAGATGCTTTGCAAAATGTGATTGATGATGAGCGATTTACTTTCGTGAGAAGTAATTTCAGGTATTTGAGTAATTTTTTGAAATACCACGGCGTGGAAAAAGTGGACGGAATTTTGGCTGATTTGGGTGTTTCGTTCCACCATTTTGATGAAGCCGAGCGCGGTTTTTCATTCCGGTTTGAAGGAAAACTGGATATGCGGATGAACACTCGTTCCCCACTAACAGCCGAAAAAGTGATCAACGAATACAGCGAAGAACAGCTGGCAGACGTATTTTATTTGTACGGTGAAATGCACAATTCCCGCAGAATTGCATCCGCCATCGTTAGAGCGAGAAGCACTGAACAAATTGAAAGCATCGAGCAGTTTCTGGAAGTGTTGAAACCATTTTTCCCACGCGAAAGGGAGAAAAAAGAGATGGCGAAGGTTTTTCAGGCATTGCGAATTGAGGTAAATAAAGAAATGCAGGTTTTGCAGGAATTACTTTCGCAAAGCGTGGAAACATTAAACGAAAACGGCAGATTAGTGGTTTTGACCTATCACTCGCTGGAAGATAGATTGGTCAAAAACTTTATTCGAAGCGGAAATTTTGAAGGAAAATTAGAGAAAGATTTTTTCGGGAATGTACTCTCACCTTTGAAAGCTGTGAACAATAAAGTCATCGTAGCATCCGACGAAGAAGTAGCACGAAATCCAAGGTCAAGAAGTGCAAAATTGAGAATTGCGGAAAAGTTAATTAGCTAATTAGTAAATTGGTTAAATAGTACGCAAAACAATCATTATCAAACCCTTAACTTAATAAAAAATTAACTACTTAACAAATTAACAAACCAATGAGTTTTTGGAATAAATTAATAGAAACAATCAAAGGAAATGAGGATTTTTCGGAACTGAAATCAAGCAAGTTTCGGGATTTTCTCAATGGGAGCATTTTATCCAAAAATTTCATCAAAAAACAATACGGACTGATGTTTATGATTGCAATTTTGGCATTTATCTACATCGACAACCGATACTACTGCGAAAAACAAATTTCGAAAGAAGTAAAACTGAAAAAAGAACTGCAAGACGTCAAGTTCGAATCGCTCACGATTTCTGCCGAACTAACCAAACTGAGCCGCCGAACTTACGTTCTTGATTTCATTAATTCCAAAGGATTGGATTTGAAAGAAAGCCCTTACGCGCCGGTGGTAATCGAAGAACCGGATCCGGAAAAGGACGCGAGCATCAAAAAAGCGAAAGACGAGCACAAAGCCGCCACAGACAAAGTTAAAAAAGATTCAACAAGCAACGAGGAGATTATCAAGGAATGACAGAACCGGGCAAAAAGATAATAGGTAGATTTTCAGCTGTATACATTGCGATTGTATTGCTAATGATTGCTATTATTTATAATATTATCAAAATTCAATTCGTAGAAGGTGAAGATTGGATTGAATTGGGGAAACGGTACGACAAAAAAGACATTACCGTGCGACCAAACCGCGGCAATATTTACTCTGCCGACGGTCGATTGATGGCGAGCACTATCCCAACTTACTACGTGTACATGGATACACGTGTGCCTGCTTTGCACGAAAAAGACGGAATTTTATTTACAGAAAATATCGATTCGCTGGCAGAAAGTTTGGCGGATTATTTCAAAGACAAATCAAAAGCTGCATACAAAAAAGACATTACCAACGCTTACAAGCAAGGAAAAGGCGAATATCAGTTTTACAAAGGACGAATAACCTATGCGCAACTGAAGGACATTCGCAAATTTCCACTTTTCAGACTTGGCAGGAACAAAAGCGGTTTGATTGACAAAGAAATGCTCAACCGCGTAAAACCGTTTACATCTCTGGCTTCGCGCACGATTGGCGATATTTATGCCGACAATCAAAAAGGAGGAAAAAACGGTCTTGAATTGGGCTTTGATTCTATACTGCAGGGCGTACCGGGTGTTTCATCCCGACAAAAAATCGCTAACAGATGGGAGGAAATAGTTCAGGTTGAGCCTATTGACGGCATGGACATCATTTCAACCATCGACGTGGATATGCAAGATATTGCCGAAAAAGCTCTGCTGGAAAAACTGCGTGAAATTGATGCACAAACCGGCTACGCCATCGTGATGGAAGTTAAAACCGGCGAAATCAAGGCCATCGTTAATATGGATAAAAACTCAAACGGAACCTACTCTGAAAACAGAAACGGTTCTGTTTCTGATAAAGTTGAGCCGGGTTCCACGTTTAAAGTTGCATCGCTTATGGCTGTGCTGGACGATGGGAAAGCCAGTCTGACTGACGTCATTGAAACCGGAAACGGACTTTATAATTTTGGACGTGCCACCATGCGTGACCACAACGCACACCGCGGCGGATACGGATCCATAACGCTGGAAAATGCAATCAACGCATCATCCAACGTGGGAATTTCGCGCACGGTAGTGAAAGCTTACGGAAATGCGCCGGAAAAATTTGTAGAGAAATTGTACAAAATGGGCTTAAATGAGCCTTTTGAGCTATATCTTCCGGGAAGTGCAAAGCCGGGCATTCGTCACCCAAACGACAAGTCGAGTTACTGGTCAGCCACTACTCTACCCTGGATGTCAATCGGTTACGAAGTTCAGTTGGCACCCATTTACACTTTGGCATTCTTTAATGCTATTGCCAACGATGGTAAATTTTTGGAACCATTGTTTGTAAAATCAATCACCAAAAACGGATTGGTTGTGAAGGATTTTAAAGCGCGCGTAATCCGCGAAAAAATCTGCAGCGACAAGACTTTGAACGATGTACGCAAAACGCTTCTTGGAGTGGTAGAACATCCAAAATACGGAACTGGAAAAGTGGTGCATTCACCTTATATCCGCATAGCCGGAAAAACGGGAACTGCACAAATATCCAAAGGCTCAGCAGGTTATGCAGCCGGAGGAAAATCGCACCAGGTTTCGTTCTGCGGATTTTTCCCGTATGAAAATCCGAAATACACTTGCATCGTGGTTATCCGTGAACCAAGAATAGGACCACCTTCCGGCGGCGGAATGTCAGGAGTGGTCGTTAAAAATATCGCGGAACGAATTACGGCAATCGACACGACGGCGACGATCTATGACATGCAACTTGACAGCACGCTTTTGGCACAAAAGAAACCGATAGTTAAATCCGGTAATTTTCCGGCTATGCAAAACGTGATGCAGAACCTCAATCAGCCTTTTACAGGCAATGGAACAAGTTGGGTAAAAACCATCAGCGATGGTAAAAAGGTTGAAACAGTCAACTTGCCTTTGGTGGACAAAACTGTGCCGGATTTGAGTGGAATGGGTGCAAAAGATGCGGTTTATTTGTGTGAAAAATTAGGCTTGAACATTAATGTAAGCGGCATCGGGAAAGTGAAAACTCAAAGCATAAATGCCGGAGCAAAAGCCGTAAAAGGGCAAACAATTGCTCTCACGCTGGCTCAATAATTATTCAAAAGTAAAAGCGAAAGCAATACAATATATGATACTTCAGGAAATTTTACAAAATATAAAAATCGAAAAGTCAATCGGAGATTTGACCTTGGAGATTACGGGTATCCAATTCGACAGTCGAATAGTGGGCAAAGGAAATCTATTCGTTGCAACACGCGGAACAGCTGTGGATGGACATTCATTTATCCCGATGGCGATTGAAAAAGGTGCAACAGCCGTACTTTGCGAAGAAATTCCAACGGAAACTGCTGAGAATATTACTTATATAAAAGTAAAAGACAGTTCTGATGCACTTGGTTTGGCGGCATCGAGCTGGTTTGATTTTCCTTCGGAAAAATTGACTTTAGTGGGAATTACCGGAACAAACGGAAAAACCACCACGGCGACATTGCTTTACAAACTTTTCAGAGAATTAGGATATAAAGTCGGTTTGCTTTCTACGGTTCAAAACTACATCAACGACGAAGTAATCGAAGCCACTCACACCACGCCGGATGCGTTGGCGCTGAATGAATTATTGGTGAAGATGGTAGATGCGGGCTGCGATTACGCTTTTATGGAAGTGAGTTCGCACGCGGTGGAACAGCGACGCATTGCGGGTTTGGAGTTTGATGGAGCAGTATTTACCAACTTGACACGTGACCACATCGATTATCACGAGACTTTTGAAAATTATCTGAAAGCCAAAAAACGCTTTTTCGATGAATTGGGAAAAGAAGCCTTTGCGTTGACCAATGCGGATGATAAAAACGGAATGGTAATGCTTCAAAATACCAAAGCAGAGAAACACAGCTACTCTACTCGCGGAATGGCGGATTTCAAAACCAAAATTTTGGAAGATGGATTTGATGGTATGCTTTTGGAAATGAACGGAATGGAAGTTCATGTCCCGTTTATCGGAAATTTTAATGCCTATAATCTGACTGCGGTTTTCGGAACAGCCATTTTACTTGGACAAGACGAACTGGAAGTACTACGAATTATTAGCTCATTGAAATCTGTTTCGGGCAGATTTGAAACGATTTACGCACCGGCAGGATTTACGGCCATTGTAGATTATGCACACACGCCGGATGCATTGGAAAATGTAATTTCTACCATCAACGAAATTTTGCAAGGCAACGGCAAATTAATTACCGTAGTTGGTTGTGGTGGAAATCGCGATAAAGGCAAACGCCCGATGATGGCGCAGGAAGCCGTGAATGGCAGCTGGAAAGCAATTCTCACTTCCGACAATCCGCGTGATGAAGAGCCGATGGACATTCTGAACGATATGCTTGCCGGACTGGATGCCGATCAAAAAGCGAAAAGTCTGACTATTGTTGATCGCCGAGAAGCGATAAAAACGGCTTGTGCGCTTGCGCAAAAAGGCGATGTAGTGTTAATCGCAGGTAAAGGTCACGAAAATTATCAAATCATAAAAGGAGTAAAATCTCACTTTGACGACAAAGAAGAAGTGCGCGCCGCAATTAATAATTAGAACAAAGAAATAAGTAAATAAATCAATCGTATATCGTAAAACTTGTCCGTCCACTGACGGATTATAAAATCGTAAATTCAACAATATGCTATATCATTTAATACAATATTTAGATCGTTTTTACGACATTCCGGGGCAGCAGATGTTTATGTCCATCACGTTCCGTACCGGCTCGGTGTTTATTCTGGCGCTGATTGTTGCTATGGTTTTTGGACGAAAAATCATCAACCGTCTACAAAAAATGCAAATCGGAGAAACAATCCGCGACCTGGGAATGGAAGATCAACTAAAGAAAAAAGGCACGCCAACGATGGGTGGAATTATTATCATTCTGGCAATTTTGGTGCCGACAATTCTCTTTGCTGACCTGACAAATATTTATATTTTACTGATGATTATTACTACCGTTTGGATGGGTGTGATTGGGTTTGCGGATGATTTTTTGAAAATAAAATACCGAAACAAAGAAGGCTTGAAAGGTCAATTTAAGATTGTTGGTCAAGTTGGGTTGGGATTAATTGTTGGTTTGACGCTTTATTTAAGTCCGGATGCAGTAATTCGTGAAAACGTGGAACATATTGGTGCTTCACAGCGCGTAGAAGATGTGAGCTACAAAAAAGACGACGTAAAATCAACTAAAACGACCATTCCTTTCTTAAAAAACAATAACTTGGACTATGCCGATGCGTTCAAATGGGCTGGCAGCAAAGCGCAAAAATACGGTTGGATTTTATTTGTAATCATGGCAATCATCGTGGTTACAGCTGTTTCAAACAGTGCCAATCTGACCGACGGAATGGATGGCTTGGCATCCGGATCCACGGCTATAATCGGCGTCACGCTCGGTGTGCTGGCATACTTGTCCGGCAACGTCACATACGCTGGCTATCTGAACATCATGTACATTCCCGGCACGGGAGAAATGGTGATTTTTGCCGGAGCACTAATCGGTGCAGCCATCGGATTTATGTGGTACAATTCTTATCCGGCACAAGTATTTATGGGCGATACAGGAAGTTTGACTTTGGGAGGAATTATCGCCGTTTTCGCTATCGCCATTCACAAAGAATTGCTTATTCCGATACTTTGCGGAGTGTTTTTCGTAGAAAGTTTGTCGGTAATAATGCAGCGCGGATATTTCAAATTTACGAAGAAAAAATACGGCGAAGGTCGTCGAATTTTCCTAATGACACCGCTGCATCACCATTTTCAAGTGGGCGGAAAATCCGGAATTCAAGCCATTTTTAATAAACCGATGAATCCCGTTCACGAATCAAAACTGGTTGTTCGTTTTTGGTTGATTGGGTTGATTTTGGCAGCAATGACAATTATTACATTAAAAATCAGATAATGAGCAGAATTGTAATACTTGGAGCAGGAGAAAGCGGTGCCGGAGCTGCTATTTTGGCAAAGAAACAAGGCTTTGAGGTGTTTGTGTCCGATTTTGGAACTATCAAGGTAAAATACAAACAAATTTTAGATGCACATCAAATTCCATGGGAAGAAAAACAGCATACAGAAGCTTTCGTTTTGAATGCAGATGAAGTGATAAAAAGTCCGGGAATACCTGACAAAGCACCGATTATCAAAGCATTATCAGCCAAAGGAATAAATATTATTTCTGAAATAGAATTTGCCGGAAGATATACCGATGCCAAAATGATTTGCATCACGGGAAGCAACGGAAAAACGACTACTACGATGCTGACTTATCATATTTTGAAAAGCGCGGGACTGAATGTAGGCTTAGCCGGAAATGTAGGAGACAGCCTGGCAATGCAGGTTGCAGAGAAGGATTTTGAATATTATGTGGTGGAACTGAGTAGTTTTCAGTTGGATGGAATGAAGGAATTTAAGGCGGACATCGCGATTTTGCTCAACATCACGCCGGATCATTTGGATAGATACGATCACGAATTTCAGAATTACATCAATTCAAAATTCCGCATCATTCAAAATCAGACCGAAAAGGACGCATTTATTTTCTGGAACGAAGACCCGATTATTCAAAAAGAACTGAAAAAACGGAATATTCAATCAGAAATTTATCCTTTCGCGATAGAAAAGGACGAAAAAACGAAAGCATTTATAGAAAACAATCAATTGATTATCGACACACTAAATAAAAATTTTGCTATGCCAACTTCAGAAATTTCAATTCAAGGTAAACACAATGCATTAAACTCAATGGCAGCCGGACTTACAGCTACTATTCTGAACATTCGTAAAGAAAATATACGTCAGTCGCTGCAAGATTTTCAGGGTGTGGAGCATCGTTTGGAGTACGTGGCAACCGTGAAAGACGTGAAATACATTAACGACAGCAAAGCAACCAACGTAAATTCTTGCTGGTATGCTCTGCAAAGTATGCGCACGCCGGTGGTTCTGATTTTGGGTGGCACAGACAAAGGCAACGATTACTCTGAAATTGAAGAATTAGTGAAAGAAAAAGTGAGTACGCTGATTTTTATGGGCGCCGACAACTCTAAATTGCACGCATTTTTTGATGGAAAAGTGAAAAATATCATCGACGTAAACTCGATGGAAAGCTGCGTGAAAGAAGCTTACAAAGTTGCAAAACCGGGCGAAACAGTACTTTTGTCGCCTTGTTGCGCAAGTTTTGATTTATTTACCGACTACGAAGACAGAGGAAGACAGTTTAAGAAATGTGTTAAGAATTTGTAGTGTGATTAATTGGTTGAGTGGTTGAGTGGTTTACCTGCTTGCGGCAGGCAAGCTTGTTTACTAAAAACCTTAAAAATAAAATCTGTTTACTCGTATACTTGTTTCTCGTTCACTAAAATAATATGAATACAATTTTCACAAAATACTTAAAAGGCGACCGCACAATTTGGATTGTGTTTATCACGCTGTGTATATTTTCGGTCATCGAAATGTACAGCGCATCGAGTACGCTCGCCTTCAAAGCAGCCAACTACACAGCGCCGATGTTACAGCACGTAACATTCCTGGCTTTGGGTGCTTTAATCGCATTTTTAGTGCACTTTGTGCCGTATAAATACGTTCGGATTTTGTCGTATTTAGGCTTGGTCGTTTCCTTCGTTTTGCTTATTTACGTATTGCTCAAAGGCGAAAGTGCCAACGAAGCCAGTCGCTGGATACGCATCATGGGCATCCAGTTTCAGCCTTCTGAAATCGCTAAACTTTCATTGGTTATTGTGGTGGCTGATTTGATTTCGCGCGTCAGAGCCAATCCGGCTTTCGAGACGAAATATTTTATCTGGATTTTGGTTGTTTCGGCAGTGATTATCGGGTTGATATTATTGGAAAACTTCTCTACTGCGGCAATTTTGGGAATGGTGGTTTTCGCTATGATGTTTATAGGACAGATTTCCTGGAAAAAACTCGGAATTCTGAGCGGAAGTTTAGTTGGAATAATTCTGATTGGATTTTTACTGATAAAAGTTGTTCCACAAGAAAAAATGCCCTCGCTTTTCGATCGTGCTTATACTTGGGAAAAACGTATCGAACGCTCGATGAATGACGATGGCGAAAATAAATACATTATAAATGATGAAAATCTGCAAGTTCAGCACGGCAGAATTGCGGTAGCGCGTGGAAAACTCTTTGGCGTAATGCCGGGCAACAGCATTGAACGTAATTATCTGCCTCACGCCTACGACGACTTTATTTTTGCAATCATTTTGGAAGAAATGGGCTTGATTGGCGGACTGTTCGTGATGTTTCTCTATCTGGTTTTGCTCTTCCGAACCGGACAAATTGCCACCGTGTGCAAAAGTTCCTTCCCGGCACTTTTAGTCACCGGATTGGGATTGATAATTACGCTTCAAGCCGCGGTGAATATGTTTGTAGGCTCGGGATTTGGCTTGGTTACGGGGCAACCATTACCGCTGATTAGCCGCGGAGGAACGTCTATTTTGGTGACTTGTATCTATTTTGGAATTATACTGGGAGTAATCCGTGAAATAAAAGCAGAAAACGAAAAAGCTACCAGAAAACAAGCACCGGTTGTGGAAGATTTACAAACAGAAGAAGTGTTGATTTCTGAAATATAGGAAAACAGATTTGAGAGTGTAGAATGGAGATTGAAACTTTACCTCGAAACTCGTTTACTAAAAAACTAAATAAAAATGAAACAGCCATGTAAAATAACTTTGACACACAAGGGGATGATTAATGGCGTGTTCCATGTGTCCTTAATTAAAAAATAAAAAATAAACACATGAAACAGCCATGCCAATATACTTTTGACACACAAGGGAATGATTGTATGGCGTGTTCCATCTGACCATAATGTTAAAAAATAAAATATAAACAAATGAAATACATTATCAGCGGCGGTGGAACCGGCGGACATATTTTTCCGGCAATCAGCATAGCGAATGCGATTAAAGCACGCGACGAAAAAGCTGAAATCCTTTTCGTGGGAGCTATTGGGCGAATGGAAATGGAGCGTGTGCCGCAAGCAGGCTACCCTATCGAAGGACTTCCGGTGCGTGGTTTTGACAGAAAAAACTTACTGAAAAATATCAGCGTGCTGATTGATTTGCAGAAAAGCATAAAGAAAGCCAAGAAAATCATTCGTGAGTTCAAGCCGGATATAGCTATTGGCGTTGGCGGATATGCCAGCGCACCTACGCTGAAAGCTGCATCGAAATTTGGAGTACCAACCTTACTTCAGGAGCAAAATTCCTACGCCGGAGTTACCAATAAAATGTTGGCCGGAAAAGCTTCGAAAATTTGTGTGGCTTACGAAGGAATGGAGAAATTCTTTCCTGCTGAGAAAATTGTAATGACCGGAAATCCCGTTCGTCAGGACTTATTCAACGTAGCACTAAAAGCGCAAGAAGCATACGAGTTCTTTGGATTGGATCCGCAAAAAAAAACGTTGCTAATCGTGGGTGGAAGTTTGGGAGCGCGCACCATCAACCAAAGCATAACTGCAAAATTGAGCGAAATTGCAGCCAGCGGCATTCAGGTTATCTGGCAAACAGGGAAAATTTACATTCAGAAAGCACGTGAAGACGCAGTGAAATATATCAGCAAAGATTTTATCGTGACTGATTTTGTTTCGAGAATGGATTACGCATACGCTATTGCCGATTTGGTTATTTCCAGAGCTGGAGCAAGTTCCATTTCGGAGCTTTGTCTGCTCGCAAAACCCGTGATACTCGTGCCTTCACCCAATGTGGCTGAAGATCATCAAACTAAAAATGCCTTGGCATTAGTCAATAAAAATGCAGCTGTAATGGTGCGCGATGCAGAAGCACAGAACAATCTAATTCCTAAGGCGTTGGAATTGATACGAGATAACAAACAATTATCAGAATTGTCAGAAAACGTACTGAAATTAGCACTCAAAGACTCTGCAAATCGAATTGTAGATGAGGTTTTTGGAATTATAAAACAATAGGATTTTTAGAATACAGAATACAGAACACAGAACACAGAATACGGACACCAAACATCTGACATCTGACATCCGACTTCTAATTTCTGCCTTCTAACTTCTAACTTAAAAAGAGATGAGCAACAAATTTACACAATATTATTTCCTGGGAATTGGGGGAATTGGGATGAGTGCTATCGCACGCTTCTACAAGGCTAAAGGCTTTGTGGTGGGTGGATATGACCGCACGCAAACGAAAATTACCGATGATTTGATTGATGAAGGGATTAAAGTGATTTTCGACGACAATATTTCGGCCATTCCTTCCGAATTTATTGATGTCAATAAAACGCTGATTATCATCACGCCTGCCGTTCCGAAAGACCACGAGCAACTGGAATATTTCGAGCAGCACAACTACAAAATTCTGAAACGCTCTGAAGTTTTAGGCGAAATTACGCGCCAAAGCAAAGCTATTTGCATTGCGGGAACGCACGGAAAAACGACTACATCGACCATGACTGCGCATTTGATGTACCAATCGCATGTGGAGTGCAGCGCATTTTTGGGTGGAATTTCCAATAATTACAACACCAACCTGCTGCTTTCCACGCAAAGCAACTACGTGGTGGTAGAAGCCGATGAATACGACCGTTCGTTCCATCAGCTAACGCCTTTTATGGCGGTAATTACATCCATGGATCCGGATCATTTGGATATTTATGGCACTAAAGAAGCATTCGTGGAAAGTTTTGAGCATTTCACGTCTTTGATTACGTCGGGCGGCGCACTTATTCTGAATAATAAAGTGAAGCTGACACCTAAACTCAATAAAGGCGTAAAACTCTACACCTACGGTATAGAAGGCGATGCAGACTTTCAGGCTAAAAATATCCGACAAGAAAAAGGCAAGATTTTATTTGACTTTATCACGCCCACAGAAAGCATTCACGACGTACGTTTGGGCGTTCCGGTGATGATAAATGTGGAAAATGCAGTGGCTGCAATGGCACTATCTTGGTTGAATGGTGTTACAAACGATGAAATTCGCACGGGAATGTCAGCATTTTCGGGTATTTATCGCCGTTTCAGTCATATTTTTGAGAATGAAAAAGTGGTTTATATGGACGATTACGCACATCATCCAAACGAACTGGAAGCAAGCATTTCTTCGATTAAGCAACTTTTCGCTGGCAGAAAAATAACCGGTATTTTCCAGCCGCATTTGTATAGCCGCACGAGGGATTTTGCACCGGAATTTGCGAAAGCGCTTTCGGCTTTGGATGAATTAATTCTGCTGGATATTTATCCGGCACGCGAACTTCCAATCGAAGGCGTAACGTCTGAATTGATATTAAAAGATGTCAGCATTGACAATAAAATAATTTCTTCCAAGGAAAATTTATTAACTTTGCTTGATAAAAAAGAGTTGGATGTATTGGTTACTTTTGGTGCGGGGGACATCGACAAAATGGTGCCTGAGATTAAGAAATATTTGAAAAAACGCTACGAGGCATAGTTAAAAAAATGAATAAACTTCTGAAATACATATTGATAATTTGTGCTGCGGTGCTTTGCTTAGGCTACGCCGTAATTGCCAATGCCAAAGGAAATGCGTCGGTAGAAAGTCGTATTTGCAACAAAGTCAATGTGTCCATTACAGATATTGACCAGAAACAGCTGATTAGCAATAAGGAAATTGAAGTTTTACTGAAAAATAACGAACTGCATCCAATCGGAAAATCGATGCGAAGCATTATTTCCAAAGACCTGGAAGATGCCATAGAAAAGCATCCGATGGTGCGTCACGCCGAGTGCTACAAAACTCCAAACGGTGAAATTCAGGTAATCATCGAGCAACGCACGCCGGTACTGCGAGTACTTGGAGCCGAGAATTACTATGTGGATGATATGGGAAAAACAATGCCTGTTTCCTTGAATTTTGCGGCTTATGTGCCGGTAGCTACCGGACGAGTTACCAAGAAAATGGCGACAAAAGAACTTTACAATTTCGCACAATACATCAGCAAGCACTCATTCTGGAACGACCAAATCGATCAGATAAACATCAACGAAAAAATGGAAGTGGAACTAATTCCACGCGTTGGAAATCATGTGATTTATTTAGGCGGTTTTGAGCGTTACGAGCAAAAATTAGAAAAACTACGCAAATTCTACTTGTACGGCATGAACGAGTTTGGATGGAATGCCTATTCCAAAATTGATTTAAGTTTCAAAGACCAGGTAGTTTGTACCAAAAAATAAAGCAAATTCAGAAAGAATAAAAATATTTAACCCCAATCCATAAATGAAAAATAACCCTATCGTATATATTGACTTTGGCGGATCCCGCATTTCTGCGATAGCCGGATACGTTCAGACTGATGATTCCCTGAACATTATGGGTGAGCAAGATAAGCTAAGCGATGACGTAAAAAGCGGGATTGTAGAAAAGATGACCGGAGCAGCTTACAAAGTGAGTGAGTTGACCAAACTGCTGCAGAATTCACTGAAGATGGAGACAATCAGACGTGTGAGCATCAGCGTAAATGCGCGCACCATGAAACATCATACCTACACGGTGGAGCACCAGATATATAATTTTGTCACCAATAAAATTCTGAGTGACATGGAAGCGATTTGCAAATCCGAAATTGAAACTGAATCGATTTATGTATTTGAATGTATTCCTTTGGCGTACTATATAGATGGAGTTCGGGTGGATACGCCGCTGGGTAAAAAAGGAGATAAAATTCGCATCGATTTCAATGTTATTATCGGGAATTATCTGGTAAAAGAATCGATAGAGCGAAGCATTGAGCGCACCGGAATTGCTGTAGATTATATCCATTTAGGCATGGAAGCAATGGCATTGGCACTACTGGAAGATGAGGAAAAAGAAAATGGCAGTGCCATTATTTCGTTTGGAGCCACTACTACCACGCTGGGTGTGTACTGCGAAGGAGTTTTACAGGAATTGTGTGTCATTCCGCTTGGCGGAGCCAATATAACCAAAGACATTCAGGAATTAGGCATCAGCAATGCAAATGCAGAAATTCTTAAGTGCAAAAAAGGCGCTGCGATGGAAAGCATGGTGGAAAATCCTGTTTATATTCAGGTTCCGAATGAAGATCTGAATTTGCCTCCGGTGAAGATTTCCACTTCATTCTTAGCGAATATTATCGAAGCGCGCCTGGAAGAAATTCTGGAGCCGATTTTCGAACAAATCGACAATATCCCCTACCCGCTTACTTCGGGAATTGTAATTACGGGTGGTGCTTCAAAATTAAACGGTCTGATTGAATTTATCGTGGATCGCACCGGATTTCAGGTGAGAATGGGTAATCATACCGAATGGCTTTCTGAAGATACCGATCCAAAATTCTATGATCCGATGTATTCCGAAGCAGTTGGTTCGTTGCTGATGACCAATGATTTATTGTCAAAACAACAACTGAATCAGGAAGAGGCCATTTCTCCAAAAATTCCAAGTAAAAATCCACTAGTAAAAGCTATGGGAAAAATTACCGAAAAATTAAACAATAAGATGAATGACCTATTCACTTACGATGAACTAGAAATAGCCGAAGCGGAGAAAAAAGAAAAACAGTAAGATTTGGATTTCTCTTAAAGAAACAAGACTAACAGACCGTTTCGCTGACAGAACAAAGACTGCTTGAATTTGTATTTTCTTCGTGCTTCAGTCTTCAAGCAAATAGTTTCATAAAATTTTTTGAACGCGATGTCGTTTTGTAACGCTAATCTCTAATTTCTGACTTCTAATTTCTAATTTCTAATTTTAATAAAGAACTTTATAAAAACTCAAAATATGGATCTGTTGAATGATAGCTTACCCTTGGATTTGCCTTTAGCAAATTCCTCTATAATTAAAGTAATTGGCGTAGGCGGCGGTGGTGGAAATGCTGTAAATCACATGTACAGCCAAGGCATTGCCGATGTTTCGTTTGTAGTTTGCAACACAGACAATCAAGACCTGGTACGCTCACCGGTGCCGATAAAAGTACAGTTGGGCAAAAGTACCACGCAAGGATTGGGTGCAGGCGGTCGTCCGGAAGTAGCACGCAAAGCTGCTGAAGAATCGGTGGAGGAAATACAACGCATGCTTGCCGACAATACCAAAATGGTCTTTATCACAGCCGGAATGGGCGGCGGAACAGGCACAGGAGCATCGCCGGTAGTGGCTAAAGTTGCCAGTGAAATGGGCATCCTTACGGTTGGAATTGTGACTATTCCATTTGCATTTGAAGGAACGCTGAAAATCCGTCAGGCTCTGGAAGGTGTAGCTGCTCTGAGCGAGTACGTGGATGCCATTCTGGTAATCAACAACGAGAAATTAAAACTGATTTATCCCGACTTGGAACTTTCCAATGCTTTTGCGAAAGCGGATGATGTGCTGACTAACGCAGCAAAAGCCATTGCGGAAATCATCACCGTACCGGGCTATATCAATACTGACTTTGCCGATGTGAGCACCATTATGCGCAACGGAAAAGTGGCAATAATGAACACCGGATACGCTTCGGGAGAAAATCGTATTACGAAAGCCATTGAAGATTCGCTCAATTCTCCGCTGTTGAATACCAACGACGTAAACGGTGCGAGCAAAGTGCTTCTCAGCCTTTATTGCTCAAAAAGCAATCAGATTAAGATGGAGGAAATCACGCAAATCCACGACTTTATGGCCAAAGTGGGTGAAAATGTAACCGTTATCTGGGGTGCAAGTTTTGACGATTCGCTGGGTGACGATGTGAAAATCACCTTGATTGCTACCGGATTTGACGTGAAAGATATTCCGGGAATGCCTTCATCTATTTTGAAAAAATACAAAATCGACGAGGAAAAAGAAGAGGAAGATGAATTTGAAAATCATGTATTCGACGAAGAACTGGAAGAGAAGAAAAAAGCAGCTGACGCGGAAATCGACAAGGCTGTAAATGAGCTTTACGGCGACTCGGTGAAGACACAAAAACCAAAAGAAACTGTGCAGGAAGATTTATTCCAGGAAACAATTCGATTTGAGGCTGTTGTAGAAGAAGATATTCCTACCATCGACTTTTCTGATTTGGATGACGATGATACAAGACAAAAAGTAGAACAAATTCCGGCTTGGAAACGGAGATTTTTGAAAGGAAAATAAAAATTATGGAAAAAATATTCGAACAAATAAACGACGATATCAAAGCTGCTATGCTTGCACGCGAAAAAGTAGCTTTGGAAGCCTTGCGAGGCGTGAAAAAAGAGTTTCTGGAAGCCAAAACCGCTAAAGGCAGCGATGGCACACTTCAGGACGAACAAGCGGTAAAAATTATGCAGAAAATGGTAAAACAACGTAAAGAAACTGCACAGATTTATACCGAACAAAATCGCCCGGAACTGGCTGAAAAAGAGTTGGCTGAGGCGGATGTAATAGAGCGATACTTACCCAAACAATTGGATGCTGCTGAACTGGAAAAAATCCTTGCGGAACTCATAGCCGAAATCGGTGCCAGCGGTCCGCAGGATATGGGAAAAGTGATGGGTGCTGCTACTAAAAAATTAGCCGGAAAAGCTGATGGCAGAATGATTTCCGAGTTGGTAAAATCACTTTTGAACAAGTAGGAAGTATCAGTATATTAATAAAATCAGGAGGAATTTTAGAATTCCTCCTGATTTTATTATAAGGAAATTGAAAGTTACTTTTTCTTCAAAACCACCTTAGCAGTATTTTTTTCAGCTACCACATTGAGTAATTTTCGCAAGGCGTCCAAATCTGCCGGAGCAAAAACCACATCGTCCATATTCAGTCTATAATCCACTACCACTTTATTATCTTTCACCTCGGCGCTGTATTGAAAATCGAAAAGTTCCGACTCCAATTTTTCATTGGCAGAACTCGGCAAACTCACCACCTCATATCCGGCAGGAATTTCTATTTCGGAATGAATTTCAAAGGATTTTGGTGTGTCCAATTCAACCGGTAGGATTCGATTGGCTTCCACAGTTTCATGCAGCAGATGATTGGTAAAGACAAGTGGATTGAAGGCAATTTCATTACCGTTTGGAACGATTTTCTTCGTAAAAGAGAAGGTTTGATTCACCAAATCACTCATTTTATCCAAATGATTTTCAGCCGTGTAATCTGAAATTTTCAATCCATTTTTCTCTACAGACGCCTCGTATTGCATCTGGGATGAATTGCTGCTGTTAAATTCCTGCTTGTAATGCATCGCAGCCAGATTGGAGTAAGTGTTCTCCATTTTCCCGTTAATTCCGCCCTCTTCAGTAAGTTTGGCTGTGATATTTCCTTTGAAATCAGCAGAATTCACACACGTCAGGTTCACATTACCATTAGCCTGATCTTCTTCCAGCATAAATTCACGCGCAAAAGTCCGTCCATTTTCCACCATCAATACACTTGGCAGCATATTCAGTCCTCCGAAAGTGGCCGAACCGTCCAGATAGTATCTTTTCCCATCTTCCGTTTGCGCACAGATGACGTATGTTTTTATCTTGTCGTAAGTTGGGAAGGAGGCCGGAAAGCGACCTGACGAACGTGTGCTAATCAGAATTGGGTAAGCATATATTCTATTTCGATACAGTGCACGCAGCAGAATGGCATTAATCTGTGCATTACTGCCTGAGCCTTTGGTAACAGCCGAAGCCGGATCGGCGTAGAGTTCATATTTGCCATTCCATTTTACTTTATCCTTTACAAAACCGTAAATAGCTTTGATTTTCTCCGTTTCGTCTTTAATCGGTTTCAGCAGTTCTTTCAATTCTTTGGAATAAAACATACTGCCGTAGTTATTTTTATCAAAGGTATTTTCCACGCTAATCCGATTTTCTACGTCCTTCCATTTGTCGGCATAAGGCACATAGCCCACGTAGCGCGTAGCCAGCAATTCCGCTCTTACGCCAGCTGTATGGTCGGTCATATTCCAGATTTTATCCACATTCTGATAAGCCGGAAGATCTTGCGCTATAAACAAAACCCGCTGCGCGTAACGTCCCGAAAACACATTTTGCTGAACGCCGGTAAAGGATGGTTGCTCTCTTTCCGAATGTGTACGAATGGGATATGGGCCTTTGATTTCCTGATTGACCATAAAGGCATCGTAGAACAAAGTTTCATAAATCGAAACCATTTTCGGCAGTTCCGACTGCAGTTCCCATCCCGGAATTCCCAGGTGCAAAGGCGAAGTCCGTTTGAATTTATATTCAATCACACTACCCGCTTTTACGTTCGGTATTCTTAGTTTGAATTGCGAAAGCGTATCATTTACATTTTCATTGATGATTTGCTCCTTTTTTAGTTGGGTTTTCACTACTTTCCCATCTTCCAGGTTGTAAGACCAGGCTTCGATGCCCTCGATTTGCTCTTCGCGGTAAGGTGCTTTGTTGTTGTAATACGGGATTTCTACAATGGAATAAACGGCTCCGGCATCTTTCATCACTTTTATTTTGCGCTGAACGGATGTTTCAATCACATACGGAAAAAGATCGTAGTAGCGATTTTCGGCGTAGCCGCGGGAAGGAATTACAGGAAGTTTCACGCGCGTCCAAGGGCTGTAGGTGCTTTGAGCAATGGTTCGGTAAGCCGATTCGGCTATTACAACGGCATTGGCAGTAGTATCTTTTGCGAATTTATTAGCTTCTAATTCAGCCACAGAAACTTCTCCAAAAGGATATGCGTATTTTTGAGCGCTGAGGCCTGCGAAGATAAAAACACATAACAGAAGTGTAATTTTTCTTAAACTCATTCGATTGGGTTTTTAAGGGTAAAGGATTTTATTGTTTTACTCTCACAAAGGTACAAAAAAATAGCTTTTCAGCCCATACTAATTATAATTTGACCGCAAAACAGTTGATAAGTTTAAATGGTTTTCCGCAAAGCTTTTATTTGTTGCAATTTTGATTAATCTGTATAGCAACCATTCTGACTTTCGGGAATGTTGCATTGTTTGGCAATTAGCAACGGAACAAACCGGCTTGTAGTGGTTAGTCCCTATCCAAATTATCTTTTTTAACTTGAGTTCGATATAAAATAATATTACTATTGTAGTAAAAATAGCCTAATAAGGTTCAGTTATACCGTACATTGATTTCTACTAAGGTTGATAAAACACATATAAGGTTCATTTATATATATTCAAAAACCTTATTTTCTAAAAGAAACCTTAATAGCAAAGTTACTAATTAAGAATAAAAACCTTATTACCTTATTGAATATCAATTACTTTTTAGATAAAAACCTTAGGTTGAGCTTACGTTCTTTCAGGACAAATTGCGGAGACTTGCAGAAGCAAAAATTTAACTTCCAGATTTTCAGGCACAAAAAAAAGAGACTGTCTCAGACAATCTCTTTTTCTTAAATTTTGCGCCGGATAATTACACCAAAGCAATGAAAAGTTCTTTACCTTCTTCGCGGAAAGATACTTTAGCTTCGCGAGCCAACCATCCTAAAGCCAAGTTTAGGTCTTTTTCTGTTAGCTTAGTAGCTTTTTTAACAGCTTTTACTTCTAATTCTCCGTTTTCCAATGCATTCCAAACTAGTCCTGCATTTACTCCGATTTTCTCTGTAAACATAATTTTTCGTTTTTATATTACTTTATAATAAGTTTCTTAAAATAATGGTGCAAAAATAATCAAAATAATGTTATAAAACATATTTTTCGGAGTAAACGGAGTGATTTTTTATAATTTTAACATATTTAATTTGTTCATTTTGTTGCAATTCCGCTAAAATCGGGCTGATTTAAGCGAATATTTTGTGCCATTCCAGGAATTGTTTGGCGTGTGCTTCGTCGTATTTACCGAGCTTTTGCACAATTCGCTCTAACTTAAGTTCTTTCTCAATTTTAGATTTGGAGTAAAATTTATCAGCATAGCAGATAATTTGCTCTTCGATGGAAATCGGAACCATATCCCGATGCGGAACAGGCAAATTTCGCTTCTCAATCCATTCGATGCTAAGTCCCGTGCCGGTATGTCGCTCACAGACAAGCGCATGCTCGGGATAGCCTTCTCCGGCCACTATTTCAGAGCCAAGGTAACCGTGTTCCACGTATTTATGCGTACCAAAGCACTCAATTTCCGGAGCATCCGTAAGAAAAATTCCAATATCATGCAGCATGGCCGCTTCCGCCACAAACTGCCGGTTAGCACCCAGTTCGGGATGCTTATCCACCACTTCCAGCGCCTTGTCACGTACCTGGCAGCTGTGTTTTACCAGAATTTTGTAGAGTTTTGATTTTTTGTTGTAGTACTTTTCTATTATTTCTATCGGGTTCATAAGCTAATTTTTCAGTGCAAAAATTCGGTCCCATGGTATTTCCTTTGGGCCAAAATATTCCGATATGTATCGGGAGCCTTTCAGGCAAAAATTTAATCGTTTTAACAAGACACTTTGCGGATATTCAATTTACAATATATAATTCATCCTGCTCTAAAATTGTTGAGAAAAATTCCAGCGGAATTTAATATTTGTAGCAAAATAAAGTTTTTTAAGATACGACCCCTATTAGGGTCGAACCTATGAAACGAACATTTTGCTACAATTATTGGGCTTCTCTGAAGCCAAAAAACAAGTTTCTACTGATGATGAGATGTATTCATTATCAACAATTCCATTTTTCCTCCTCAAAGAATTGAATTAATTCGTATTTTTGCAATACAATATAAAAATGGACGCAAATATACTAAAAAGTCAAGAGTTTTTGGCTGCTGTGGTTATTGGTTATTGGTTCCGGGTTCCGGGTTTCGGGTTTCGGTTTCCGTGCTACTAACTTCTGACTTCTAATTTCTAATTTCTGACTTCTAACTTCTAATTTCTAATTTCTAACTTTAAGAATGAAATTCATCGACGTTATACTTCCTTTGCCGCTCGGCAATACATTCACTTATCAGGTGCCGGATGAGTGGCGGGAAAGTGTGCGTATAGGTATGCGTGTGGTGGTTCCCTTTGGGCAGAAAAAGATGTACACAGCTATTGTGCGACTGATACACAGCAATAAACCAACTCTTTACGAAGCCAAGGAAATCATCGCCCTACTCGATCCATTTCCCATTTTGCGCCATCCGCAACTCAAATTCTGGGACTGGATTAGTTCCTATTACCAGGCCTTCCTTGGCGATGTGTATCAAGCGGCTATTCCGGCCGGACTGAAGCTGGAAAGTGAAACGAAAGTCCGCACCAATCCTTATTTCGAGGAAGAAATTGCTATTTCGGAAAAAGAATTTTCCGTTATGGATGTACTGAAAGATGGAAAAATTCTTAATCTGGCTGAACTTAGCAAAAAGACCGAACTGCCTAACATCCTGCCGATTGTCAAAGGGCTTATTGAAAAAGGACTTATTGAAATCAGCGAAGAAATCATTGAGAAATACCGCCCGAAAACGGAAAGCTATATCCGACTGACAGAATTTACGGCTTCGGAAAATATGTTGCGCAATATTTTCGATGAACTAAACCGCGCCAAAAAGCAACTAGATGTGCTGATGAAATACATTGAGCTTTCCAAGTGCATGAGCATGCAGAATATTGTAGAAGTTTCCAAGAAAAATCTACTCGAAGCTTCGGGCGTATCGGATGCGGTTTTGAAAGGATTGATTGATAAAAATATCCTGGAAATTTACCAAAAGGAAATTGGCAGGCTGGATCGCTCGGAAGTGCTGACCGAAACGAAAAATCCACTAAACGAATTCCAGCAAACCGCCCTGCAAGAAATCTACAAGGAATTTGCCACTAAAAATACCGTACTGCTGCACGGAATTACATCGAGCGGTAAAACGGAACTGTATATTCACCTGATTGAACAAACGCTAAAGGAGAAAAAGCAGGTGCTTTACCTTGTGCCAGAGATTGCGCTTACCACGCAATTGACTTCCCGACTGAAACGCATTTTCGGCAATAAACTGGCGGTCTATCATTCTCGCTTTTCGGATGCCGAGCGGGTGGAAATCTGGAACAATATGCTGCTGGACAAAGGCTACGAGATAGTGATAGGCGCTCGCTCGGCTGTCTTTGTGCCGTTTCGCCAGCTGGGACTGGTGATAGTGGACGAAGAGCACGAAACCAGCTACAAGCAGTTTGACCCTGCACCACGTTACCACGCTCGCAATGCCGCCATCGTGCTGGCTTCGCTGCATGGAGCCAAAACGCTGCTCGGTTCTGCTACGCCTTCGGTTGAAACATACTTTAATGCCAGCAGCGGAAAATACGGCTATGTAGAGCTTAATCAGCGCTACCAGGAACTAGAACTGCCGGAAGTCTTGATTGCCAATACCAAGGAAGCCTACCGCAAAAAGCAGATGGAAGGACATTTCACCCCTTTACTGCTGGAGAAAACAAAAACAGCCTTGCAACGCAAAGAACAGGTGATTTTATTTCAAAACCGTCGTGGTTATGCGCCCTATCTGGAGTGCAAAGCCTGTTCGTATATCCCAAAATGCAAAAACTGCGATGTGTCGCTGACCGTGCATAAATTTCTAAACAAGCTGACCTGCCATTACTGCGGATTTACAGAAACAATTCCACAGATTTGTCCCGCTTGCAATACGCCCAAACTTGAAAACAAAGGATTTGGGACGGAGCAAATTGAGCATGAAATTAGCGAACTTATCCCGGAAGCCCGCGTGGCACGCATGGATTTTGACACTACACGCAGCAAAAAATCCTACGAGAAAATCATTTCCGATTTCGAAAACGGCAAGATTGATATCCTCGTGGGAACGCAGATGGTGACGAAAGGGCTTGACTTTGAGCGGGTGAGTTTGGTGGGAATTCTGAATGCGGACAATATGCTGAATTTCCCGGATTTCAGGGCACATGAGCGAGCATTCCAACTAATGGCGCAAGTGAGCGGACGTGCCGGTCGGAAAAATAAGCGCGGAACCGTGGTTTTGCAAACCGGAAATCCGGAGCATCCCGTTATCGGGCAGGTTATCCGCAACGACTATGCTGCGATGTATCAGACCCAGCACGCCGAGCGAAAAATGTTTCATTATCCGCCCTTCTACCGCCTGATAGAAATTACGCTGCGACACCGCGACTTCAACGTGCTGGACAAAGCTGCCATCTCTCTGGCAAATGAAATGCGAAAAGTCTTTGGCGCACGTGTACTCGGACCGAATATTCCGCCCGTTTCACGCATTCAAAACCTCTATATCAAAAACATTCTGCTAAAAATCGAAATCAAGGCTTCCCCCGACCACGCCAAAGAAACGCTAAACCATATCTGCATGCATCTACTGGCTCAAACTCCTTTCAAATCAGTTAAGATTAGTCTGGATGTGGATCCGATGTAGGTGTTTTTTAGTTATTGGTTATTGGTTATTGGTTGTTCAGTTGTTCGGTTGTTCGGTTGTTCGGTTGTTCGGTTGTTCGGTTGTT
>CAZCIU010000047.1:0-21670 GCA_964498765.1 uncultured Paludibacter sp.
TATTTCTTTCGCCCCTTTCGAGATAATCTCTTCCGCCATTTTTACCGTTTCGGCTATCGTGCCGCTTCGGCTGTGTCCGCGTGCCAGCGGAATGGTGCAAAAGGTGCAGTAGTAATCGCATCCGTCTTGAATTTTCAGGAAATAGCGCGTGCGGTCGTCGTGCGAGATGGAAGGCTTGAATTCTTTTACTTTCAGGATATTGCCCCGGCTGATTTTAGAATTGTCCAGTTCGTCCCATTTTTTCAGATAACTCAGAATGTCAAATTTCTCGTTCGCACCCAGCACTAAATCCACGCCGTCGATAGCCGCGATTTCATCCGGTTTCAGCTGAGCGTAGCAACCCGTTACAATCATTTTCGCGTTCGGGTGCATACGGTTCAGGCGGCTGATGGCTTGCCTGCATTTGTGGTCGGCGGTATCCGTTACCGAGCAGGTGTTGATAATGCACACATCGGCTTCTTCACCGGCACGAGCTCTTACGAAACCTTCATCCGTCAATTGTTTGCCGATGGCGGACGTTTCCGCGAAGTTCAATTTGCATCCAAGCGTGTGGTAAACCACTTTTTTATTTTGAAATATCGTATTGTCAATCATTGTTTTATTGGATTTTGGAAGAAAGTATTTTCCAAAAAATTGTTTGCAAAGTTACAAAAAAACTGAACCTCTTGAAAATGAATTATAATCCATTCATTTTATTTATCTTTGCAAGCACTATTTTAAGCATTGAAAATGAAAAATATTTTACTGATACTGTCTCTTTTTATCATTACTACGGCAGCCGCTCAATCGACTTCCATCGCCATTTCGCAAATCCAGGGAAGTGGAAATCAAAGTCCTTACAATAATCAGACTGTTACAACTCAAGGAATTGTAACGGCAAAATTTATCGGTTCGGGAATGATTAACGGTTTTTTCTTGCAGGATAAAATCGGCGACAATAATCCAAACACGTCGGATGGGATTTTTGTTTACCTCACCGATGCCAGTCAAGTGTCGGTGGGCGATGATGTCCTTTTGACCGGGCGAGTTACAGAATACAACGGCAGAACGCAAATTCAGGCCGACAATATTTCTATTCGTGCTAAAAACGTGCAAGTGGAACCTGCAAAGCTTAGTTTTGAGGCGTTGACGAATAATTGGGAAAAATATGAAGGAATGTTGGTGGAAGTTCAGCAGGTGCTTTGGGTGAATAATAATTATAACCTGGAGCGATACGGCGAACTGGAACTGGGTGCTGAAAGACGTCAAATCCCTACAAATCTTACGTTTCCCGGTTCGGCGGAATACATAGCTTTGGTTAATAAAAATGCCATAGCACCGATTTATCTGGACGATGCTTTTACTGTAAGTTATAAATCACCGCTTGTATTTGGCGATGAAAATGGAACACGAAGAACCGGAGAGAAAATAGAAAGATTGCTGGCTGTGGTGGATTATTACAATTCAAAATACGTGCTTTATCCGGCAGCAGAAGTTAAATTCTTTGGAAATCCGAGAGAGAGAACGCACGCCGATATTGGAAATTATAATTTGAAAGTGGCGGGATTTAATCTGGAGTATTACCTGACTTCGCCCAATTCGTCGAGTATGGGGCCGAGTACACCGCTGGAGCTGGAGCGGCAGCACGCTAAAATTCTGGATGCAATGCTGGCGATTGATGCGGATATTTACGGAGTGGTGGAAATAGAGCAAGGACAAAAAGCACTTACCAAGCTAACTAATGCAATGAATGCGGCAACCGGTTCATCTCGATACACTTTTATAAACGATGGTACGAGCGTGAACGGAACCTACACGAAAGTGGCTTACATCTATCGTTCGGATAAAGTTGCACCGCACAATAGTTTGCGGAATATCAATAATCCAAGTCCTGCAAATAGGAAGAAACTGCAAGCTTTTACGCTTAAATCCAACGGCGAGCGATTTATTTTCAGTCTAAATCATTTTAAAGCCAAAAGCGGATGTAATACTGCTTCTGGGAATGATGCCGACCAAGGCGACGGACAAAGTTGCTTTAATGCTACTCGTGTGAATGAAGCGAAAGCAGTTATTTCTACAATAAACACCAACAAAGCTTTCTACGGCGATGAAGATGCTTTGGTGATGGGCGATTTGAATGCATACGCCAAGGAAGATCCCATTCAGGAATTTGTGGACGCGGGCTATGTGGATTTGTTGCAGCAATTTCACGCGGATAGTGCATACAGCTACGTGTATCGTGCCGAGGCGGGTTATCTGGACCACGCTTTGGCCAATGAAAGTATGGCGCGCCAAATCACCGGTGTGACGGCCTTTCACATCAATGCCGACGAACTGACTTCGTATGGTTACGACGGTTCAAAGTACAAGCCGGATATGTTTCGCAGTTCAGACCACGACCCGATAGTGGTGGGAATTTCTCTGGGAAATACCGTTAACAATTTACCCTTCGATGAGCGAGTAAAAATTTTCCCAACAGCAAGTTCAGGTATATTTAATGTAACGAACGCCGACGGTGCTTACATCCAGATTTATTCGCTGAATGGAATTAAATTATTCGAACAATCCGTTCATTCCGATGATTTCAGATTGGATGTAAAAGCCTTGGGACTAATTCCCGGAGCGTATATCGTCCGTTTATTGGGCGAAAGCCGGATAGCTCGCCGGATTGTTTTTGTGAAATAAAGCCTCGTGATGACAAACAAACGTAAAATAGAACTTCTCTCACCCGCCAAGAACCTGGAATGTGGCCTTGCAGCCATCAATCATGGTTCTGATGCGGTGTATATTGGTGCGCCGATGTTTAGCGCGCGTGCCGCTGCCGGAAATTCCCTCGCGGATATTGCGGAGCTGGTTAATTACGCGCATCGCTACCGTGCCAAAGTACTTGTGGCACTCAATACCATTCTTACCGACGCCCAGTTGCCCGAGGCACAAAGGCTGATTACGCAACTCTACGAGCTGGGTGCGGATGCTTTGATAGTGCAGGATATGGGAATTTTGCAACTCGACATTCCCCCCATAGAATTACACGCAAGCACGCAGACAGACAACCGCACGGTGGAGAAAGTCCGGTTTCTGCAAGACGTGGGATTTTCCAGAGTGGTGCTTGCAAGGGAACTGACGCTCAATCAAATTCGTGAAATTCACGCACAAACCGACGTGGAGCTGGAGTGCTTTATACACGGCGCTCTCTGTGTAAGCTACAGCGGGCAGTGCTACATCAGTCAGGCAATGACCGGACGCAGTGCCAACCACGGCGAATGTGCACAGTTTTGCAGGCTGCCGTACCAGTTGATGGACAGCCGGGGCGAAGTCTTGGTGAAAAACAAACATTTACTTTCGCTAAAAGACCTGGACCTGTCCGAACACCTCACGGAGCTGGTGGATGCGGGCGTTAGTTCTTTCAAAATAGAAGGAAGGCTGAAAGATGCCGATTATGTGAAAAATATCACGGCATTTTACCGAAAAAAATTGGACGCCATACTCGAAAATAGAACCGACGTGGAAGCCGCCTCGCTGGGTATGACGCGGTTTTTCTTTGAACCCAATCCCGAAAAATCTTTCCGACGCAGCTCAACGGATTATTTTCTACACGGACGAAAAACGGAGCAATCCAAACTCGATACCCCCAAATCCTTGGGCGAAGAAATAGGGCGTGTGAAGTACATCGGCAGGAATTTTATAGAAATTCTGAGCCGGAAAGAAATTCACAACGGCGACGGACTTTGCTTCATTGCCGGCGACGAAAAGCTCAGCGGATTTCGGGTGAATAGGGTAGAGGGTGCGAAAATTTATCCCGCCGAGATGCCCGAAATTTCAACCGCTACATTCCTTTACCGCAATCAAGACCACGAATTTGATAAAATCCTGAGCGGGAAAACGGCCGAACGAAAAATCGGCGTCCACATGACCTTTACTGAAACGGCCGACGGCTTTTCCCTCGAGATAAAAGACCCGGAGAGTGTGGCGGCAAAGCTGGAATTTCCGGCAGAAAAAGTCCCCGCCAACAATGCCGAGCGTGCCAATCAGACCCTCGAAAATCAGCTCGCGAAACTTGGGAATACCATCTACGAAGTCGATAAACTCAGTATCCGGACGTCGTCGGCGTGGTTCATTCCGGCATCGCAGCTCAACGAATGGCGGCGACAAACGGTGGATCTGTTGGATGAAATTCGAGCCGCGGCCTATCAAACCCGTAAACGAAAAGCGAGAAAGGAAAATGTAGCATTCCCTGCCAAAAAACTCAGCTATCTCGGCAATGTAAGCAATCAGAAAGCAAAGCAATTTTACGAACTTTTGGGCGTGGAAGAAGTGCTGCCCGGTTTTGAAGTGAAGGCAGAAGAAGGCGTACCGCTGATGTACTGTAAGTATTGCATCAAGCACGCCCTTGGCTGGTGTCCCAAAGAAGGCTACAAAGCCACGTTCAAAGAGCCGCTCTATCTGCAGCACAAAGACCAGAAATTCCGATTGGAATTTGATTGTCGGAAGTGCGAAATGAATGTGCTGAAAGGGTAAATGTAAAAGCATAAAAAATCCCTGAACTGTATGCAGTTCAGGGATTAATAATAAATTTTATTCAGAATTAAGCTTCTTTCATTGCTTCCATGATTTTGGTTTTCAGCTCATCCGCCAAATCCGGATTTTCTTTCAACAGGTTTTTCACGGCATCACGTCCCTGAGCCAGTTTGCTGTCGCCGTAGCTAAACCACGAACCGCTCTTTTTCACCACGCCGTATTCCACGCCCATATCTACAATTTCACCAATTTTTGAAATTCCTTCGCCAAACATTATGTCAAATTCAGCCTTGCGGAAAGGAGGAGCAACCTTATTTTTCACCACTTTCACTCGCGTTTGGTTCCCTTTTACATCCTCACCGTCTTTGATTTGAGATACACGGCGAATATCCAGACGAACAGAAGCGTAGAATTTCAATGCATTACCGCCGGTTGTTGTTTCCGGATTGCCGAACATAATACCGATTTTCTCACGAAGCTGGTTGATAAAGATGCAAGTTGTGTTGGTCTTGCTGATGTTTGAAGTCAGCTTACGCAATGCCTGCGACATCAATCTTGCCTGAACGCCCACGTTAGAATCGCCCATATCACCTTCAATTTCTTTTTTCGGCGTAAGTGCAGCCACCGAGTCAATCACGATGATGTCCACCGCAGCAGAGCGAATCAGCTGGTCGGCAATCTCGAGTGCTTGCTCGCCGTTGTCCGGTTGTGAAATAAGTAATTCGTCAGTATTTACACCCAGTTTCTCTGCATAAAAACGGTCAAATGCGTGCTCTGCATCAATAAATGCTGCGATTCCGCCTGCTTTTTGTGCTTCGGCAATCGCGTGAATTGCCAAAGTAGTTTTCCCGGAAGATTCCGGTCCGTAAATCTCAATCACGCGACCTCTTGGATATCCACCAACACCTAAAGCAATGTCCAGCCCAAGTGAACCGGTAGGAATAACTGAAATTTCTTCTACCTTGCTGTCGCCCATGCGCATAATCGCACCTTTACCGTAGTCTTTATCTATTTTGTCCATTGCAAGCTGCAATGCTTTGAGTTTTTCTGAAAGAACTCCCGGATTTTCATCTGTTTTTTTAGCCATCTTATTTATCTATTTTTATTTGTTTTTCAATTCGTTGTAAATCAGATATAAGCTATATATCTCGAAATTTTTGAACGTTTTACAAAGATAGAAATTTTTTTCAAATATTAAATTGATGTGTTTATAAGTAAAATCAAAATAAGTTTAACAAACAAAAAACAAGCCTTGGAAATTATTCAAAGGCTTGTTCGTAAAGTTTATTTTTAACTTAGAAATTAAATTGTGACAGCGGAGAAACTGTTCTTGCACTGCTCATAATTTGTTTTAATTCCTCCAGTTTTGTAGGATTTTTGGCGGCAAGATTATTTGTTTCGCCTAAATCTTCGTCCAGATTATACAATTCATACACCGGATTTGCAGAGCTTGCGCTAAATTTTATCAATTTCCAAGGTCCTTGACGCAAAGCAATAAGATTGGCTTCTTTAAATTCCCAATACATATATTCGTGTGTAGCTTGAGTGCCGGAATTAGTCAAAGTTGGAAGTATCGAAATGCCGTCAGTTTCCTGCGTCCAGCTACTTTGAATACCGAGAATTTCGGTAAAAGTTGGCATCATATCCCAAAATGCAGAAATGTGATGCGAAGTAGTGTTTGCAGGTACTTTTCCTTTCCACTGCACGATAAACGGCACGCGAACTCCTCCTTCATAAAGCGAGCGTTTTGTTCCTTTCAGTCGTTTTTCGGTGTTAAAGAAATTCGGATCTGCGCCGCCTTCGGTATGCGGTCCATTGTCACTTGTAAAAATAAAAATGGTATTATCTAAAATGCCTTGTGCTTCCAATTCTGCCATAATTTGCCCAACATAAGTATCAATTCGGGTAATCATTCCGGCGAGTTGCGCACGTGGTTTTTCGGCCATTGTATAGTGCGAAGTAGGCGAGCCCCAAGTCGTTTCAGGATATTTGTCCACATATCGCTGATAAATACTGTCGTTTGGCTGCTCAAGTGAAGCATGCGGAAGCACGTATGAGAAATAACCGAAAAATGGTTTGTCCTTATTGTCGCGGATAAATTTCAAAGCTTGCTGATGAATTAAATCCTGAGCGTAAGTTTTTCCATCCAGACTTTCTTTTGTTGCATTATTCCAAAGATAAGTTGGATAGTAGTTATGCGCGTGCACTTGATTGTTGTAGCCGTAAAAAGTGTCAAAACCAACATCGTTTGGTTCTGTAATGGAACCTTCGTAGCCTAATCCCCATTTTCCAAAAATTCCGGTAGAATATCCCACCGATTTGAACATTTGTGGCAATATTTTCACATTCGGATCCAGCGGAAGCTGTCCGGTAGCGTATTCTATATGACCTCTCACGTGCGTGTGTCCGGTGTGTTGTCCGGTCATCAGCGTAGCTCGCGAAGGTGCACTCACCGTAGAACCGGAATAATGCTGTGTAAACGACATTCCGTTGGCAGCCAATTTCGATAAATTAGGTGTAGAAATATGCTGATTTCCGTATGCTTCAATGTCAGAAAAACCTAAATCGTCGCACAAAAAATAAATCACATTCGGTGTATTTGCAGATTGTCCCACAACCGGAGCTGCAAATGCAGAAAGCAAAATTCCACCTGAAAGATAGGGTATATATTTAGTTGTCTTTTTCATTTTTTAGTAGAATAATTGGATTAAAACAAAATCTTTTTTACGCTTTTATAATTATTTGCATTGGAGATAGTTACAATATGAACACCTTTTTCATTTATGCGAATGGAATTAGCTCCATCATTTGCCAAAGCACTTTTCACCTTGTGTCCAAGTAAATTATAAACAGCAATTTTATCGCCTTTATTCAGACCATTGATGGTCAAAATATCTTGATGAATTGCATAGTTGATGGAACTATCTTCAATGTTTTGAGTGGATGTAGTAGTAAGTGGAACTCGGTAAAAAAACCATCCCGATCCCGTTCCAACTCCGGCGTTGTAAAGCACAACATTATATGGAATTCCGCCATTCAAAAGTCTGTCGTTGCGATTGTTGTATTTGATGGAATAGCTGCCGTTGCTGTGTCCGCTTGGCGTAACCATAAAATCAGAACCCGTTTCAGCCACTTCCACATTTACGTTGAGGGCATCGCTTGTAGGGAAAATCTGTTTGTTGCTGCCTTTATTTACTAGCTTTACCATTCCATTTTCAGAAGCCTCCAATCTCCAAAGAAATTTATCGGTGAAATCTTCCGGTTTTTCAATGCGTAATTTTGTTGGATAACCTGTCGGAATTTGCTCCGTATAAGCCAAAAAGCAGTTGAGGCGATTGTCAGTTTGTGCATTTTTGATTTGGTACCAAATCGGTTTTTCAGCAGAGCTAATTTGTGGTGCTTCCAGCGTTGCAGTCAGTGTTTTGAATATCGCAATCAAATATGTGTTTTCTGTCAGCGTAAAACTGTAATTTTCATCCGTGCTTACTATTGTTGTTCCATTACTCCAACCAACGAAGTTTGCGTCTCCATTTTTCAAAGCTTTCAATTCAATGCTTGTTCCGGAGGGGTATCTGCCATCGGTACTCGAAGCTTCAGTTACGATAATTGCATTACCAAAATTGGTATTATTCGAAGTTACGCTAAGCTGCAAGTTTGATTGTTCCGTTTTTTCAGTTACGAACACCACAAAATCATAAATTAATCCCGATGAAACATTGGCTTCTGGCTCTATTGAAGCCAAATTATTGGAAGTATAATGCACACGAATTCTGGTTTTTCCAAGTTCGGCATCTGCCGGAATTGCTACATTCAGACTAACTCCGGCTACGTCGTTATTCAAATTGTTGATAGTGTGTTTTCCAAGATTTGTTTCAAAAACGCCATCTCTATTCCAATCCGCAAAAACAAAAGCGTTTACGCTAGAAACACTTTCCGTTTTATTGGAACTTAGCACGAGATTAAATGATTTTCCTCGCTCCAAAATAGTGGAAGTTAAGGAATAATTCACGTAATAATTGCCTGAAGCAGAGGTGACAAAGTAGGAGAGCGGTTTGCTTACGGCATCGCCAACTGAAATCGCACTTGTCAGATACGCGTTCAGATTTACAGTTCCATTCGGAACTTTGTAAGTTGGATTTATGGGCGATGTCACATTTTGTTTAATCATTTCACCAATCGCTTCGTAAGGCTTCAATTGCGCCTGAAGTGCTGTATTAAAAATGAAAAACAATGCCATCAACAAGGATAATTTTGTGATTTTTTTCATAAAAATTAATTGATAAAATAGTTTGTTTATAAATTCTAAGTTTTAATGAAAGTGTTGCTTCGCATTTATTCTACAATAAATGATAGTGCATTATTTAATTTTCGACCTTCAATTTTGAGAAAATAAATTCCATTATTCAAATTCTGAATGTCGATTTCAAAGTCTTTCTCATTTTTCACAAGCGATTCCATCGTTTTGCCTGCTGTATCCACAATGCTCAAATTCACTTTTTCCAGCATAGGAAGATTAACTTTCAGTGTGCTTTTTGCAGGATTTGGATGAATTTTTATTTTGGATGACAAATCATCTTTGGTCGCTTTTAGGCTGGTAGTCAAAAAAATATTCACGTGCGTATAAACCGAATAACGCGGCAATCCGTTGTCGCTCACTTTTACAATCAATTTGAATGAAGGATTGGAGAAAAATTTCATCGCTTCCGAATTGTTGATTGTAATTTCACCGGTGCTTTCGTTGATACTGAATGCTCCTTCAACCGATTGGCTGTGAATAGAATAGCTGAGTTTTTGCGTCGTGTTCGGATCGCTCGCGATTACAGTTCCAACAACCGTTCCAATTGCTTGATTTTCAGGAATTGTAAACTCGGCAGTTTGCACAGTCGGTGAAGAATTCGTGAGCGTAAAACCTAATTTTGGCATGTATTTTTCGTAAATATATTTAGACATTTCTATTTCATCACCTTCGGTTTCTGTTGGAAATTTTTGGTAGAAACGAGTTTGCCAGGATCTTTCAAATGTCTCGAAGAAATTATAGTTTTTAGCCGGTTGTCCGTTTAATCTTCCTGTTAAGTCGTTGATAAACAAAGCCCAACGATTATAATAATAATTTCTTGTCAATCCGGCCCATTCTCTGTGAGAATAGTCGTGCAAAGCGGTATTATTTCTCATGTCCCAAGTTGTGATTAAAGCACGCGCATTTCGGTCGAAAAGATTAATTTCAGATGCATTTGTTCCCATTTTTCTGGCATCATCAATCCATTTTCCAACTAAAAATTCTTCGCGGGTACGCAAAAGACTATCCTGATCAACGATAATTTCAAGGAATAATTTACTCTTTTCAAGGAAAAGTTCTTTGTTCGAAGCTTTGAATGCTGCAGACATTTCTTTCTGAACTTTGTAAGCAAAATTGGATAAAACTTGGCGAGAAATATCCACTAAATCGTATCGGAAAGTGGTTTTATCTTTGAAAACATCCGCCGAATTTATCATGTGTGTCCAAGCCGGAACAATTCTCGCCGCTTCATAATAAAGCGATGTAGTTGACCAGCTGGAAACATTGTTTATATCCAAAGCAGGACGCGCATTTATCACAGATTCCGAGCCTCCATCTTGTCCTGTTGTACAGGCTAAAGCCGTTGGTTCGAGGATTTTCCAGGCATTTTCGGTATTGTCCAGTTTTTGTCCATAACGATAAGCCGCAAATTTTTCCATCCAGGATTGAGGATTTATTTTGGAAGTTTCCCACACATAATCCCAAACCATATCGTACGAAACCTGATTGAAAATAATGGCTTCAGGCACAATTCCAATTCCCCAGATATTCCCCTTTGAAGGGTGGTTTTGCATGTCGTACACGCCATTTGCCAGCCTTGAAATACGACCGTAAATTCCCATTCGACCACCAAAATTATTGATTACACCGTAAACCCAAGGAATTCCATTAAATCCGTTTTTATTTTTCCAAATATCGTATTTTTCGTTAGCAATATCCAAAATCAAGCATTGATCTTTTTTCAAGCCGTTGAGCACAGCATCTTTCGGATTTCCAGACCAGGCTTGAAGCACCCAAACCGCTTCAGGATTGGCTTTCATCATTTCAGCCTGAATGTCGGATGCGTATTTTGTCACGTCGAGATTACTTGGCACGCTTCCACCTTCGTGAAATAAATCGCCTCCGTAATAATTAACTGCTCCAAATAGTTTCACCGATTCTTCGTACCAAGCGGCAGCTACTTCGAGTGCTTTCGGGCCGCTGATTATTGCCGGACGAGTATATGAAAACCAGTTTCCTTGAGGGTGAATGGTTGCTTCCGGAATTTTGGAACCAATATTGGAAGGAACCAATCCTGCAAAACCTTGAAGAACGACTTCCATGCCTAATTCTTTGGCGCGATCCATGATTTTTTTCTGAAGCACTACGCGTCCGTCAATGTATTCCTGACTAACCGGACCGCCTTCGCCTTCCAGATTTCCCATCAACCACCATGCGGTATAAGCAGGTCCCGGAATGAATTTTTGAATTTCTGCAAAAGTGTAACCGTATCTTTCCATCACTTTTTGCCAAACTGCTTCCGATCCAATCGGTGATAAAAATAAATTGACGCCTTGTGTCGCCATCAGATCAATTTCCTGCTCCCATCTTTCCCAATCCCAGAATGACATGGTGTAGTTCATCGTGCAATAATTCAACGCGTAACGATGCATGTACGGAGTTTCTTTTCTGATGGTTTCAGAAATGGTCGGTAGCGGACTTGGAAGTTCGTCCTGATGCCCGTTCCAGGAGAATGATGCATTACAATAATTATTCAGATAATATCTTAATCCGGCTGCCATGGAAGTAGCGGAACTTCCTTTGATAAGAATTTTATTTCCTTCGGATGAGATTTCAAAAACATCTAAAACATCATCAATTTTCTCAATTCCAGCAAAGTCAAATTCAGCTGCTCTTGCCGGTAAAAGTCTGCTAACCAAGGCCTTTGTGGCATTTATTTGAGTTGTTAAATCTAAAGTAATGTTTGTGGTAGTGAAATTAGTTTTGGAAATTGGACTAAGTGTACCGCTCGTTTCGATTGTAGCATAAAGCGTATAATTTGTTCCAGTATTCAGTCCGTTTATCATCCAAAAATCCTGTATTGAAGGTTTCAAATAAGAAATCGAACCCGATTTCAGAGCATTGGCTGCTGTTTTTACGTCGTTTGGATTTGATAAAACTGTGGAGGAAGGATAAACTGCCCAATAAACTATGCCACCAACGTCAGATTTGATATATCCACGAGCAGTAGTGTTTTTTACGAAACCGGTTGAAAGTTGTCCTATCTCAGGTTCAACTAATTTATTGGCTAAAGCATAACTTGCGTTAAACAGCGTAAGATTGTGCCCTGCAGTTGATTTGTCTGTAGCTGGATTTGCCTGATCATCAAAATCCCAAAATCCCCAAAGGCTTGTTTCGGTCGGATTTACGCCATTTTCGAACTCTGCTTTTATTTGTGCGGAAGTTCTGGCAGTATTGTAAAATGCGATATTATCCAGCGAACCTCTGAAATATTCATTCAGATAAGCTCCGTTTTGAAATAAACCACCAAAACGAAAAGCATCGCCTTGCGAATTATTATCCATTGGCGCTTGACCGCTCACGTAATTTCCGGTTACATCCGCACCATTCAGATAAATGCTGATTTGATTGTTGTTTTTGACAAGTGCAACGTGGCTCCAAAGTCCGTTAATTACCGGAGCATTGGATTTGACTTTTTTGAAAGAGCCGTTCCGTTGACCATAATAAAGGTAATTATCACCTTCCAAACGGAAGAAATTCCCAATCTGATCGGAACTGCCATTTCCCCAGGATGCGATGGTGCGCGTGGCGGAAGAGTTGGTTGCCGGATTGATCCAAGCACTAATGGTAAAACTGCTTGCAAAACTTGGTACAGCGGAATTTAGTGGAATAAGTGCGCCATTTCCGTTGAGGGTTATGGCATAATCACTTGCGGCTAATTGTTTTTTACTAGGTTTTACTGCGAATGTATTTAATGAAAATACAAACACAAAAAAAGATAGGAAAAAAAGTAATTTTTTCATGGTAATGTGTGTTTTAGTATTCTAAAAAATAGAAATCAAGGTAATTTAGAAAAAGATTTACAAAAGTCGTAAATTTTATAGTTAATTGCAAATCAATAAGATAAAAATTTAGATAAAAAATCACTCCAAAATTTGCAATTTGGCAAATTTCAGCAAAAGCGATTTCACTCCTTTTTCTCCAAAATCGATTTCCGCTTTTTCGTTGCCGTCTGTAATGCTGGTTTCCAGTACTTTACCAATTCCGAAAATGCCGTGTTTCACAAAAGTGCCAACGGGAAGCTTTTTATTTTCAACCGTCACTTTTGTACTGGGCTCGTTGTTGATTTTGGTCAATTTTCGAGGTCCCGATTGAGGATAAGAAGTCTGAGTTGCTTGCGAGCGAATGGGCGTTTGGCGGAAGCGGTTTCGGCCGATTTCCTCTTCGTCATCCCAATCGTGGAAAATAGAATTTGCCCGAGGCGAAAATTTCGCATCCTCGGCATAATCCAAATATTTCTTATCAATATCTTTCAAGAAACGGCTTGGATTTGCAAAATTGGTCTGGCCATTTCTGAAACGCGATTTAGAATAGCTGATAAAGCAATTTTTCTCGGCACGCGTGATGGCAACATAAAACAATCTGCGCTCTTCCTCCATCTCTCGCGGACTTTCAGCGTAAGGCGATGGGAAAAGTTGCTCCTCCATACCCACGATAAAAACCGTTTTGAACTCCAATCCCTTGGCCGCGTGGATGGTCATCAGCGTCACTTTTTCGCCGTTGTCGTCTTTTTCTGTGTCCTGGTCGGTCAGCAGTGAAACTTCCGAAAGAAACTCCGGCAATCCCACAAATTCAGCTCCTTCGTCCGTTTTTTTGCTTTCAGAAAACTCGTGAATGGCTTTCAGCAATTCCTGCACGTTGTCCACTCGGCTCAAACTTTCTGCCGAATGATCGTTCATCGCGTCGCTAATAATGCCCGAAGATTTTACAATGCTGTTGGCCAGCTCGTACGCATCCAGAGTCAAAACCTGCTGTGAAAATACTTCAATCATGTCCCGAAATTTCGCCAATTTCGTAGCGGTTCCGGCATTCACATTCAGGTTGTATTTCAGCATATCTTGAAGCACCGTCCACGCGCTAACTTGGTGTAAATGAGCCGTGCTCAGCAGTTTGTCGAGCGTCACATCGCCGATACCGCGCGCCGGGAAATTGATAATCCGTTTCAGCGCTTCCTCGTCGGCATTGTTGGTCACCAAGCGGAAATACGAAATCACATCCTTGATTTCCTTGCGCTGATAAAACGAAACTCCGCCGTAAATTTTGTACGGGATATTCTGCTTGCGCAATGCTTCTTCCATCACACGCGACTGCGAGTTGGTGCGGTAAAGCACTGCAAAATCATTGAACGAATGATCGTCTTTTTGCAATGTGCTGATGCTGTTTGCCACCGTAAACGCTTCTTCAAAATCGGTCATCACAGAATTCACCTGAATGCGGTTTCCTGCTTCTTTTTCCGAGAATATAGTCTTTTTTATCTGCTCGGAATTCTTGTCAATCAGGCTGTTGGCCGCATTGACGATGTTTTGCGTGGAGCGGTAATTTTGTTCCAGCTTAAAGAGTTTGGCGTTTTTATACGTTTTCTGAAATTTCAGGATATTATCGATGTTGGCACCACGAAACGAGTAAATGCTCTGCGCATCATCGCCCACCACGCAAATCCGCTCATGATGCGATGCTAAATTTTTGATAATCAGATACTGCGCAAAGTTCGTGTCCTGATACTCATCCACCAAAATATAGCCGAAAATGCTCTGATATTTCCTCAAAATTTCCGGATTATCTCTGAAAAGCAGGTTCGTTTGCAGGAGCAAATCGTCAAAATCCATCGCGTTCGCCTGCTTGCAACGATTGGCGTAAATGGCAAAAATCTCACGCGTGCGAGGCACCCGATCGCGCGTATCGTTCTGAAACATATCGGTATTTTCAAAATATGCCTGCGCGGTCATTAGATTATTTTTTGCAAACGAAAATCGGGAGTGAATATTTCCCGGTTTGTAGATTTTATCGTCCAGTTGTAGCTCTTTTATAATGCTTTTAATCAGACTTTTGCTGTCGCTTGTGTCGTAAATCGTAAAGTCTTTTGTAAATCCGATGTGCTCCGCTTCGCTACGCAAAATTCTGGAAAAAATGGAGTGAAAAGTTCCCATCCACAGGTATTTAGAATTTTGATAACCAACCAGTTCACCGATGCGTTTGCGCATTTCTTTGGAAGCTTTGTTGGTAAAAGTCAGTGCCAGGATAGATGCCGGCGAAACGCCTTGCGATAGCAAATAGGCAATTTTGTAAGTCAGCACACGCGTTTTCCCTGAGCCCGCACCCGCTATCACCAGCGAAGGACCTTCGTTGTAAGTTACCGCTTCTAACTGACTTTTATTTAGTTCGTTGAGAAAATTCATTTGTAGCCCCTAAATCCCCCTCAAAGGGGACTTTTTGGTTTGTAAATTAATATATTAGGTAGAAATTAACGTGATATTTTTGTTTAATTAAAAATTAGCAACAACTTTTGCCACAATCATAAAAATCAATAAAACCATAAAAATCACAGATCAGACAATTATTTACAAAGTTAGTAATTTAGCCCAAATTTTCAGAAAATATTTATCAACAACTTGTCGTTTGGCTGAAAAGAAGTAAATTTGGGGAAATTTAATGATTAATAATATGAATTGTAGTGCCAGGCTTCTGAAAAATTTCGGTTGGAAAACCGTTTACAGTGTAACTTCACCAGCAAAAAGCGTGATCTGCGTAGCACCGCACACGAGTAATTGGGATTTTATTTTGGGGAAACTTTTTGCCTGTTCGGTGGGATTAAATGCCGGATTTTTGATGAAAAAATCGTGGTTTGTGTTTCCTTTGGGATACGTTTTCAGAGCAATGGGCGGAGTGCCGATTGACCGCAGCAAGCGGATGTCGGTGACGCAACAGATGACTGAGCAGTTTAGTATACAGGAAAAACTGCACCTTGCCATCACACCTGAAGGAACCCGTAAACCTAATCCTGATTGGAAAAAAGGATTTTATTACATCGCGAAAGGTGCGGGTGTACCTATTCAGCTTGCTTATTTGGATTTTGGAAAAAGGGAAATGGGTATTACCGAAGTCTTTTATCCAACGGACGATGAAGAGGCTGATTTTAAGCATATTTTCAATTATTATAAAGGTGTAGTAGCCAAAAAACCAGAGAATTTTATAATTCCGGAATAATGTTATTTGCCTTCGGCGATATTTATTGTTATTTGCTTCGCTGATATTAATTTTATAAAAATGAACATCTCCCTTATCCAATCCGACATCTTCTGGGCCGATATTCAATCCAATCTTCGGAAAACAGAAAAAGACCTGGCATCTCTTTCGGGTAAAACAGATTTGGCGGTGCTGCCCGAAATGTTTACCACCGGATTTTGTACTGACAGACTTGACCTGGCCGAAACGATGGAGGGCGAAACGGTACAGAAATTAAAATCCTGGGCTGTACATTACAAAATGGCTATTACGGGAAGTTTTATTGCGCGTGAGGACGATAAAATTTTCAACCGTGCATTTTTTGTTTTTCCCGATGGAAAGATACGTACAGCCGATAAACGGCATCTTTTTTCCGTGGGTGGTGAGCATCGCTATTTTTCGGCAGGAAATGATAAGTTGATTGTAAATTACTGCGGAATGAATATCTGCGTGCTGGTTTGTTACGATGTACGATTTCCTGTTTGGTCCAGAAATCGGAATAACGAGTACGATTTGCTCATTTACACAGCCAGTTTTCCTCACGTTCGCATGGATGCCTGGGATGCGCTTCTGAAAGCGCGGGCAATAGAAAATCAGGCTTTCGTGTGCGGAGTTAATCGGGTAGGAGTAGACGGAGAAAATATCCGCTATTCCGGTCATTCCGTTCTGCTGGATTATAAAGGAAAAACGCTGCTCGATTTTCAGGAATATGAGGCAGGAATTAAAACCGCCGAAATATCCACCTCCGAACTTGAAAAATTCAGAAAAAAATATGCTTTCTGGAAAGATGCGGATGATTTTGAGTTAAAATAAGCCCCCTTTCCCTGCGGGATTTCTCCCACAAGGGGTTGGTTTTTTATTTTTTTCATTGGATTATTCTAACCCTTCCCCCTTCGGGTACTTCCCTTTATCAAAAGGGAAGATTAGTGCGCAGTGTTTTATGTCACCTTTTGATAAAGGGGACGAGCGAGGAACGAGCGGAGGGGTTAGAAAAAAATCTAACGATATACTATCAGCATTTCATACATTAGTTTAATGTTAATTTAATGATATTTAATCGCTTTCGGGGATAATTAAAAAAAGTTTATGTCGCTACTAATCGCTTCCATAGTTCCGGTCGTCATTTTGATGGTTTATTTTTACTATCACGATAAATACGAGAAAGAGCCAGTGAAATCGCTTGCCAAAGCATTTTTCGGCGGAATTCTTTCGGTGTTTTTGACTTTGCTTTTGGTTGCGATATTTCCAGTTCCGATGCCTGCCGGAGCTTCGCAGGCCTATTTGGCGTTTGCTCAATCTTTCGGGCAAGCCGGAATTCCGGAAGAAATCAGCAAGTTTGCCATGCTTTTTCTGTTTATCTGGCGCGACAAAAATTTCAATGAATACTACGACGGAATTTTGTACGCCGTATTTGTGTCGCTCGGCTTTGCCTGCCTGGAAAATATCATGTACGTGATGCAGTACGGCATGGGAGTAGCGGTTTCAAGAGGTTTGCTGGCGGTGCCTCTGCATGCATTGTGCGGAGTGGTGATGGGTTACTATTTTTCGCTGGCAAAATTTTCCGGCAGTACCGTTTCCAATCTGTTGAAAGCGGTAATTTTTGCCATTTTAGCACACGGAGTATACGATTTTATCCTGTTTTTCCTCCAACCGTATGTGGAAATTCTTCCCTTTGTGGGAGTTTTGAGTACGGTGCTAGTTTTCGTTTTCGTAGGTTATATGTGGAAAATATCTTTGCGGAAAATCAATCTTCACGTCAGCAATTCCGTATTCAAAGACCGTGAACCCGGAGAACTTATCTGAAAATTATTCCGCTTCAAGCATCACAGCATTTCCTGCCCAGCGACTATCTGAATTCCAGTTGTTTATGCCCGTTGCCATAAATGTATTTATGCCGGGATTTGTGATGATTTGTTGCGGTTTATGCAGGTAAATCGGGTAGTTCAGGTCGTCAATATACTCACGATTGGCGGACATCCATTTGCCGATATTTCCGGATAAAACCACCTGCTGATTAAGTCCTTTCATATTGTAAACGATTCTGTTCACGGCGACTTTCAGCTTTTTCACATACTCCATTTTATTGAATGATTTTGTGATCGTTCCTTTCAAAAATCGAGTTCTGGCAAGCTCTCCGGCAATGTTTTCGATGCTTTTATCCAGCTTTTTTAGCGTGATATTGTCAAACGAACTGTCGTTATTTCCTTCGTAAATTTTCATCATCACATCCACGGCAATTTTCCCCAAATTATCCTCCACAATCTGTCCCAATTTTTCAGCTTCCGGAATTTTTATAAAGGCAGAATAAAGATTAGCGTACTGTTTTATTTCCGGGTAAAATTCTGAAATTAAGGATGATAACACGCTTGGAATGCTTTCTTTGATAATGCGTCGGGCGTAGGCCTGAAAATTCTCACCTTTTAAATCATAGTCAATTTTTTCGATGAATTTGGTCGAAATCATCAGCTGATTATTGTTGCGATATTCGATAATTCGGTACGGACACGGATAGGTAACGGGCGAGCCTGTTTCCACGTCGTAGAGGAAGTTTCCGCTTGTATCGTAAGTTTTGGCAATGTCATTGGCGTGAAAATGTCCGGTGAAAACCACCTGAATGCCGGCATTCATAAATTCCTGCTGAACTTCTTTGAAGTTCTCCAAAAGATAAGGTGCGGAAATATCACCTTGAAAATCAAAGTGTTCCACCACGTTGTGATGCACCATCGCGATGATTTGCTTGCCTGCTTTTTGAGCCAAATCCGCTTGCTTTTTAATCCATTGCATAGTAGCAGGTTTGATTTTTCCTTCCGTTACGCAATGATCCTTTTCGTCGCCTCGGCTGATGTGCTTATTGTCATCATATCTGCACGCGTCTATGGCTATAACTCTCATTCCCACAATGGGTTCGCTGGCGTAACTTAACGAATTAATATCACGACTAATCGCCTCGCCATAACCAAAATTGTGATAAATTTCACTGAATTTAAGCGGACTGACGCTCTCGGCTTTTTCGGTTTTGTCACCATTGAAATAGACCGCGTCAGGATTGTCCACATCGTGATTTCCGGGGATTATCAGCATTTTTGTTCCTTGCTGAATGATTGGTTTAAAAATTTCAACGAACGATTGGTGGCTTAGCAATTCACCATCCTTTGTCATATCACCGCTTACAAGCACTAAATCCGGCTTTTCTGCAAGAATATTTCGTGCTAATTCTTCGGCAATAGCTCGGCTTTCCTGCAACAGTTTTCGGTCTTTTTGGAGGTAATCCAGAAAAGCTTTGCCGTCTTTTTTCAGCAATTTTTCAGACATGATATGCACGTCTGAAATGACCATGATTTTCTTGCTGTTATTATCTAAAATATCTGATTGTGTGAATGTTATAGGTTTCATTTTTGTGAGGTTTTGATTGAGAATATCCAATTCGCTGGTATTGTTTTCAGCAAGAATTGAATTGTTTTCGGAGATGTCAGTGGGGTTAGCGCCAGAAGCCGGAACAAAGAGCAGGAGTAAAAAAACGGAATAAAACGAAAATGTACTTTGTAGTTTTTTAATCATAAGATTTTGTGTTGGTTGTAAGTTTTTTACCAATACAAAATAAGCTTTATCTTGTTTCTTGCTGATTATAAAGCTGTTATGATTTTGCTAAGAATGTGTTTTTATTTCTCTACAAAATGATGAATGAAAATGTAAGTTTCTGAAATGATTGCTACAAGGAGGTTACAGGTGGCTGGAATAAAAAAATAAACAGCGAAAATAGTGAAATCACAATTCTCGCTGTTTTGTATCTTGTAAAGTGTTAATTAAATATCGTATTTCAGTCCTAATTTTATCAGTCTTATATTGGAAAAACTTTGTTTCAGCATAGGATCATACAATTTGGAACTATACTCCTGAAATCCTCCCATCACCCAGATTTTCGGATAAACTTGGTAACGTAGCTGAACTTGGATGCCAATGTGAGCTTTGTTGAAGGCAGTAGAAGGTCCTATGCCGCCTGTACTGTAAACTAGCAATCCGGGCAACGCGCCAAGGCTTACAGATAATCCTTTTTCCAAAAAATAATAGGACATAGAAAGTGGCAACGACACTAAAAATAAACTGTGGTTAGAGTTGCTAATAGATCTGGTTGGAAGTGGCACTTCGGCAGCTTCTGTTATTTTATTTTCAACAAATTCGTAAATATGCATCGTATTTTTCTCAATTGTTTGATTGAAATTGACATTGTTAAAGTCAATTCCGGCATCAAAACTGATGTTGTCTTCCGCATAAAGATACTGCAAACCGACTGTTACTCCACCTCCGGGCTTATTTTTATAATCAGCAAAATATTGTTCTCTTTTGAAGAAATTATAACCTTCTCGACTGCTTTCCAACTGAATAATATTAGTTGCTTTCGAGTTTGAAATCAATGAAAAGTTAGCAGAACCTTCCACGAAAAAGTTGAGTTGAGCTTGCGTAGCAAGGCTTATAATTAGGAGTGAAATAATTGCGATTTTTCTCATGATGAAAATATTTTGGACAAAAGTACTAAAAACAGAACACAAATTAAACAAACAAGGCAATTTTCACACAAAACCGTTATGGGGTTCTTGATTTCTAAAAATCTGTGTGAATTCGTGCAGTTTGTGTAAGTTGTGTTCCAAAAAAGTGTGCCAGAAACCTACAACATCTCCGAAATTTGTTTTTCCAATTTCACTAAATCTTTGGTGAAATTACGGATACCTTCGGCCAATTTTTCGGTAGCCATCGCATCTTCGTTCATCATCCAGCGGAAGGTTTTTTCGTCCATGTGGATTTTTTCGATGTCCATTGCTTTGGCTTTTTCGGCATCGAGTTTCCTTTCGAGTTTGCCTTCGGTTTGTTCCAATTCTTTCAGCAGATTAGGTGAAATAGTCAGCAAATCACTTCCTGCCAGTTCGCATATTTCGCCGATATTTCGGAAGCTTGCACCCATTACTTGCACGGGATAACCGAATTTTTTGTAGTAATTGAAAATGTTCGTTACCGAAATCACGCCCGGATCTTCCGGTGCCGGAATTTCAGAAACACCGCGGTCTTTTTTATGCCAATCCAAAATACGACCAACGAAAGGTGAAATCAATCGAACGCCCGCTTCGGCGCAGGCAATGGCTTGTGCTTGCGAGAATAGCAATGTCAAATTACAGTGAATGCCTTCTTTTTCTACAATTTCAGCCGCTTTGATGCCTTCCCAAGTAGAGGCGATTTTTATCAAAATGCGCTCGCGTGAAATGCCGTTTTCTTCGTACAATGCAATGATTTCACGGGCTTTTTTCACCGTTGCTTCCGTGTCAAAAGAAAGTCGTGCATCCACTTCCGTAGAAGCTCTGCCGGGAACGATTTTCAGAATTTCCAATCCGAAATTCACCGCCAGTTTGTCCATTGCTTTTGAAAGCTGTACGGCTTTATCTTGCGAAGATTTTCGTGCAAATTCTATCGCATCGTCAATCAGATGTTTGTACTTTGCGTCTTGCGAAGCCGCGTAAATGAGTGACGGATTGGTAGTTGCATCAACGGGTTTGTACGCTTCAATGGATTGAAAATCACCGGTGTCGGCAACGACTTGTGTGTAGTTTTTCAGTTGTTCGAGTAAGTTCATGTATTTAAATTTAGAAGTTAGAAATCAGAATTAGAAGCACGAAGAGGTGTACTTTGCTTATTGATTTTTCAGAAAATCCATTTACCCAACAAAGTTATTCATTATTCATCAAACATCCTAAAACAATCTTTCGATTTTTCAATAAAAAAATGCCAACTTGTTTATAACAAATTGGCATAAAGAGTTCTTTATTTGATGAGCATCTAAATAAGTTT
>CAZCIU010000048.1:0-21425 GCA_964498765.1 uncultured Paludibacter sp.
TTGTTGTCCCACCAGGATTCGAACCTAGACTGACTGAACCAAAATCAGGAGTGCTACCATTACACCATGGGACAATCATATTAAGAATGCTTTTCTTCAAAAGCGGTGCAAAGATAGCACAGTTTTTTCTTTTTTCAAAATTAATTCTTAAAATTTGCAGAAAAATAGCCTTAAATTATTCTGCAATCAATAAAAAGTAGTTTTTCTTGCCCTTTTGAACCAGCAAATAGCGATTATTCAGCAAATCGGCCGAAGTGATCAGCGCATCCTGATCATTTAGTTTTTCTTTATTCAAACTCACGCCGCCACTTTGAACTAATTTACGCATTTCACCTTTTGAAGGGAAAACCGCTGCATGATCCGTGAAAAGTTCGATGGCTTTCACGCCTGATTTCAGTTGCTCAGCAGAAATTGTAAATTGAGGTACGCCATCAAATACAGCCAACAACGTTTCTTCATCCAAACGTTTCAAAGCATCGGATGTAGCATTTCCAAACAAAATATTAGAGGCTTCCACCGCAGCATCGTAATCTTGACGCGAGTGAACCATTACGGTAATTTCTTCTGCCAAGCGTTTTTGAAGTGTACGAAGATGTGGAGCTTCTTGATGTGTAGCAATCAAGGCATCAATTTCATCTTTGCTGATAGCCGTGAAAATTTTAATGTATTTTTCAGCATCGGCATCGCTCACATTCAGCCAAAACTGATAAAATTTATAAGGTGAAGTGTATCGTCTGTCAAGCCAAACATTTCCACTTTCAGTTTTTCCAAATTTACCGCCATCTGCTTTTGTAATCAGCGGACAAACAAGTGCAAATGCCTCACCGCCGGTTTTTCTGCGAATGAGTTCAGTTCCGGTAGTGATATTTCCCCACTGATCCGAACCGCCCATTTGAAGCTTGCAGTTTTTAGTTTGGAAAAGATGTAGAAAGTCAAAACCTTGCAGTAATTGATATGAAAATTCTGTAAATGACATACCTTCGCTCGACTCGCCACTCAATCGTTTTTTCACCGAATCTTTCGCCATCATATAGTTTACAGTCAAGTGCTTACCAATATCACGGATAAAATTCAGGAAAGAATAATCTTTCATCCAATCGTAATTATTTACCAGTTCAGCTGCATTCGGAGCATCACTTTCAAAGTCCAAAAATTTTGCCAACTGAGCTTTAATAGCTTCCTGATTATGACGCAAAGTCTGTTCGTCAAGCAGATTACGCTCAGCCGATTTCATGGATGGATCACCAATCATTCCCGTAGCACCGCCCACCAAAGCAATCGGTTTGTGTCCGGCACGCTGAAAATGGCGAAGCATCATCACGCTAACCAAGTGTCCGATATGTAGTGAATCGGCCGTTGGGTCGATGCCCACATAAGCCGCTGTCATTTCTTTTTGTAATTGTTCGTCTGTTCCCGGCATAACGGTATGAATCATGCCGCGCCATTCAAGTTCTTCAATAAAATTCATCGAGATTTTCTTTAATTATTTCAAACTGCAAAGATACTTCTAAAAATCAGAAATGAGAAATATGAGCGTACAAATGTGCTAAATTCAATGGATTTTACGGTATTAACTTAATTAACATTAAAGCGAGGAAAGTTGGATTTTTAACTCTAAAAAATGTTTCATGGAATAACAAAAAAAACGTTTAAGTTTTCACTTAAACGTTTTTTCGTTATTTTAAAAAATCACTTTTATTTTTTCAATGCATCTTTTACATCTTCTGCTGCTTTATCAGTAGCTTCTTTTACATCTTGAGCGCCTTCTGCCACTTTTTCAGAAACAGTTTCTGCAGCATTTACAACAGCTGATTTAGCTTTATTGTACGTATTTTCTACACCTTGAGCAGCTGTATTGTACGCGTTTGCAATGTTAGTTTTTGCTTCTTCCCAGTTTTCTGCAGTACTTTCTTCCAGTTCATCCACTTTAGCTTTGTAGTCGTCACGAGCTTTTTCAAGATCGGCGATGGCAGTTTCGTAGCTTTTTTTAGCATCTTCAGAAAGTTCAGCTTTTTTAGCTTCAGCGTCGGCTTTTAGCTCGTCAATTTTTTTGTTGATTCCATCCAGTTCAGCTTTTGCATCAGCAATCACATCATTTTTTTGTTCAAAAGTATAAACACTATAATCTTTTGTCACAGGAATTTCTTCCACAACCACGATAGAATCTTCTTCTACAACTTCCACTTTTTCTGTTTTCTTTACGCAAGAAGTAAATGCAAATGCAGTGGCAGCAAATGCTACAGCAAGCAAACTAATTTTTTTTAGATTTTTTTTCATGTCTTCTAATTTTAGATTATTAAATAGTTTTTTCACTTTATTAAACAAACTCTGTGCTAAAATGTTCGCAAGTTACTAATAATTCATTAATTTTAACTTAAAATCAAAGATTTAACACTTTTACGTGACAATATTTTTACAAAATCTAAGAAACAGTCTGATTTCCGGTGAAATTTCAATGAAAAAAACTATATTTGCAATGAGTATTATAAAAAAATGTCTGCAATGAGAAAGTTTATCCTTTTTTTCGCCATCAGTTTGTTTTTTGTTTCATGCACGCCCAAACAATGGGTTTTGACCGATGTTGCCACTACTGCTATTCCGATTGATTCGACTACTGAAAAGTACGCCGACAAAGGTATGCAAGAGTACATTGCGCCGATCAAGAAGCAACTAGACAAAGAAATGAACCAGGTTATCGGCGAAAGTTTGCAGGACATGCGCTCGGGAAAACCGGAAAGTTTGCTTTCCAACTGGAATGCAGACATTTACCTGAAAGCAGCATCCGATTTTCTAAAATCGCAGGCAGACATTGCGGTTGTAAATATGGGAAGTTTACGCTCTCCCATTTTGAAAGGCGACATAACGGTTGGAACTATTTTTCAATTGATGCCTTTTGAAAATGAGTTGGTTGTACTTTATCTGAAAGGCTCAGAAATTACCAAACTTTTCAATATCTTCGCTTTGGAAAATGGGCAAGGGATAGCCGGAAGCAGTTTTGAAATCCATGATGGAAAAGCCGTGAACATTAAAATTCAAGGAAAAGCCATCGAAGAAAACAAGCTTTACAGCATCGCCACAAACGATTTTCTGGCTGGCGGAAATGACAGAATGGCACCTTTAGCAACACCCGAAAAACGCATTGACACCGGATTAAAAATCAGAAATATCCTGATGGAACACGTTATCCGCGAAACTCAAAACGGTAGAAAAATTCAATCCAAACTGGATGGAAGAATAAGTTTAAAATAGTTATGAGTTATGAATTATAAATTATATGAGGTAAACATCAAAACACATAATCTATAATTTATAATTTATCATTCTTCAATTTTCTCCTCCGGTTTCATCACTACCCCACGATTTTTCCGACCATCGACTTTTACTACAATCGGATTTTCGAAACGTACGTGACGAATATATTCTGATTCGTATTCGGCAGGTTGCGCATTCAGAAACTCCAAATCATATGTTCCATCATTCTGAAATGGATTGATAGTAAAATACGACACACCAAACGAAGTCAAATTTTGGAAAAAGTGCGTACCCTGACTTGGATCAATTCGGTAGTTCGACAAACCGCTCTCCACGATTACGCGTGCATTGCAGATATGAGGCCATTTTACAGGAATTCCCAGCCAAACATCACTCGAACCCCATCTTCCCGGCCCGACCAGCACATAATTTCGGTCTTCTTCCTGCATTTTTTTATTCACTTTCTCAATATCGTACATGATCAACTGATTTTTTGAAGCATTAAAAGCGTCCGGCTTCACATATACAATATCGTAAAGATCGTTTGTAATTCCATGACCTAAAGCACTTTCGCAGGAAATAATGGTGTTTTCATCCGGAATTTTCCCAATGTCTTCGTTAATTGTTTCTTTGCTGTCAACAATCGGACGAATTTGTAGAAGATAAAAAGTATGATTTGGTTTTTCGGAATAATCCAGATTAACCGCAAATTCAATTTCAATCGGACGTCCCATTTCAGCATGAGAAATACGTAGAATTTGTTGTAGGATTTTCGAAAGTGGGAAGACATTGTGCTGAAGAATATTAGCAAATGTGACAACTCTACGCCCTTTTTCAAAAATATTATCGTAAATGCGCTGGTCTTGCGGATTGAAAGTTGAAGCGATGAATTTCAATGTGCCGTCCTGCTCAGCTTCCTGCACGCGCACTCGTGTGAGGTTAAAACTATCATCCACTTGCGGCACAAAGTTAGTTTCATTTCCATCCAAAGCATAGAAATATGTCTGCGTTTCCCTCAGAGCCAAATCCAGCGTACTGGTTTGCAATACGTTATTTGGGTGATGTGGCGAAAATCGCAACGTCATTCCACCATCCACAATATATTTCCCTAATCCCATGGCAATATTGGCAATTCCTTCCTCAGCCCTTTCGGCACCCAAAGGATAAAAATTAAGCGAACGAGCCACACCGGAAAACGAAGGATAAAAGCGATCACCGTAGTAATTTCCAACCGTTTCCTGCAAAACAATCGCCATTTTTTCCTCATCTATCACATTTTTAGTGGCTTTCATGTAAGATTTGCTGTCGCTGTAAAAAACCGAAGCATATACTGCTTTCACCGCTTCGGCAATCATCATCAGCATATTGGTTTTGCTCAATTTATCGAACGGAACCATGTAAGTGGAATAAATTCCGGCAAACGGCTGATAATGCGAATCTTCCAGCAAACTCGACGAACGCACCGCAATCGGTGTATGCACCGCACCAAGGAATGCGTAAAGGTCAGCAACCACTTTTTGAGGCAGACGTGCTTTTAAGAAATGCTGCAAAATTTCATTGTCGTCCATATCCGAAAGCGCAATCGGATACAAATCATTTTTTTCCATAAATTCGGAGAAAATATCCGTACAAATCACCACCGTACGCGGAATCATTATCTCCGTATTTGGGAATTCATCCAAAATTCCGTTGGTTTTGATCATCGAATCCACGAATGCTAAACCTCTTCCTTTTCCACCCAACGAGCCATCTCCAATTCGTGCAAAATTCGAATATTGGTCAAATCTTTCGCGGCGAAATTCGGCTACAATCCCACGGTTTTTAATTTTCCGATAGGTAACAATAGCATCAAAAATAATCTGCCGAACCTGTTGCATATCTGTCTTTTCGCGCACACCCACATTGATATTTTCCAGAAATTCTGCTAATGGAAACATAGCTCGCGAGTACAGCCAACGCGAAATATTATTTCTCGAAGTGTGAAAATACAATGACGCATCGCTTACACTAAAGATCACCTCCTGAAGTCCACGCAAATTTTCCACCCGGGCTTCTTCTTCGCCCGTTTCGGGATTAATAAAAATAAAATCACCAAAACCAAAGTTATTTGTGATAATTTCACGCAATTCCATCATCGGCGTTTTGGAAAGTTTGTGTACAAATGCCGCATTTTGCTGATCAGCCAGAGGATGATTTCGGTCGTCAGTTGACTGCACAATCAGTGGAATATACGGATCTTTTTGCCTGATTTCGCGGCAAAGATCTATTCCGGCACTCGAATTTTTTACTCCATTTTTCATAAAACTCACGTCGGTAATTACACCAAGCATGTTTTTCTTGTATTTATTGTAAATGGAAATGGCTTCTTCGTAATTTCGTGCCATCAGAATTTTCGGCCGACCGCGCATACGCAGCATTTGTTCGTGCTCATTCAGTGCTTCAGTCATAAACGAACGCGACTGAATAAATACATATTTATATAAATGCGGTAGCAACGACGAATAAAACCGCACCGAATCTTCCACAAACAAAATCACCTGAACTCCCACCGAATCCACATCTTCTTTTACGTTCATGCGGTCTTCTATCAGTTTCACGATGGCAAGCAGCAAATCCGAATTTCCTAACCAACTGAAAACGTAGTCGATAGCACTCAAATCTTCCTTGGCTATTCGTTCCGAAACCATTTTTGAGAAAGGCGTAAGCACCACAATCGGAATATCATTGTATGATTCTTTCACCCGTTTTGCCCATTCAAAAGGATTGATGCTATCACCGCTCGGCATGGAGATAATCAGCTCATAATTACGTTCTTTGAGTGCCTGATTGGCCTCTTCCTCGCTCCCAACCAAGGTAAAACGCGGTGGATAACGCAGATTGAGCGAAGTGTATTCATTGAAAATTTGCTCGTCCACACGTCCATCTTCTTCCAGCGCAAATGCATCGTATTTACTGGCATACAATAAAATATTATAAATCCTGTGACGCATTAAACTGGCAAAAGATGTATCTTTGAAGTAGAGTTTTTTTATGGAGCTTGTATTCATTTTTTCGGATTAATATGTAAACTTTGATTGATTGGAATTCGACTAAAAATCAGTTATTCAGCGAATAATATTTTCCTTAAAAATATTTTCTCAAAAATACTTGAAAATATTTGATTATCACAAATAAATGCTTTAAACTTGCATAGCAAACTAAATGTAAGCAATCTGACAGCGTGATTTGTGAATTTGATAATTTTTTACTAAATTTACGTCAAAATACATCGATTTTACTTACATTTTGCTATAATTCTCAATATTTTTAACAAATCTAACTGAAAGCAATTTTTCAGAAAATTAATAAAAATCTATTTTAATAATACCAATAAATTATTGCCATGAATCTTGAAAAATTAATGCAGCAACTTGAAGCAAAACATCCGGGAGAACAGGAATATTTGCAAGCTGTACGTGAAGTTTTGATGACCATCGAAGAAGTGTACAATCAGCATCCTGAGTTTGAAAAAGCCAGAATTGCCGAGCGCATGGTTGAGCCTGACCGCATTTTTACATTTAAAGTGCCTTGGGTGGACGACCGCGGTGATGTGCACGTAAACTTGGGTTATCGTGTTCAGTACAACAACGCCATTGGCCCTTACAAAGGTGGAATTCGTTTTCACCCTTCAGTAAATCTTTCTATTTTGAAGTTTTTGGGATTTGAGCAAACTTTCAAAAATGCGCTTACCACACTGCCAATGGGCGGAGGAAAAGGTGGTTCGGACTTCAATCCACGCGGAAAATCCGATAGTGAAGTGATGCGTTTCTGCCAGGCTTTTATCACTGAACTTTGGCATCATATCGGCGAAAACACCGACGTTCCTGCCGGAGATATTGGCGTTGGAGCGCGTGAAGTGGGTTATATGTACGGTATGTATCGTAAACTTGCACGCGTGAACACAGGCGTATTTACCGGAAAAGGCTTGGAATACGGCGGTTCGTTAATTCGTCCTGAAGCAACCGGATTTGGTGGAATGTACTTTGTGAAACAAATGCTTGAAACTGCAGGCGACACTATCGTAGGAAAAACTATCGCACTTTCCGGATTTGGGAATGTGGCTTGGGGAGCAGCAACCAAAGCAACAGAAATGGGTGCAAAAGTTGTGACGATCTCGGGACCTGACGGATATATTTACGATGAAGCCGGAATTACAGGCGAAAAAATCGATTATATGCTTGAGCTTCGTGCTACTTGCAACGACGTTGTAGAGCCTTACGCAGCTATGTTCGGAGCTAAATTCGTTCCAAATCGTAAACCTTGGGAAGTGAAAGTGGACATCGCAATGCCTTGCGCAACTCAAAACGAATTGAATGGCGAAGATGCAAAATTCATCGTTGCTAACGGTACAAAATATGTGGCTGAAGTTTCCAACATGGGCTGTACACCGGAAGCTATTGATATGTTTATTGAAAACAAAATCACTTACGGACCGGGCAAAGCGGTCAATGCAGGCGGTGTAGCTACATCAGGACTGGAAATGACACAAAACGCGATGCACCTTTCTTGGCCTGCCGAGGAAGTAGACGCAAAATTGCAACAAATTATGAGCGACATCCACGACCAATGTGTGAAATACGGTCAGGAAGATGGCGGTTACATTAATTATATGAAAGGTGCGAATATCGCCGGATTTATGAAAGTAGCCAAAGCGATGCTTGCTCAAGGAGTAGTATAATATTGTATAAAATTTCAGATTTTTGAATTTATAATAATCAGCGATTTTCGCAATTGAATTAGTAAAAAATTGCTCTTGATACTTCAGGAGCAATTTTTTAGTTTAAATATTACTGCCGAATTTCATTATTGTCTTATCTTTGCCAAAATATTATAGATTAAATGGCCGAAAAAATACGATTAAATAAATTTATCAGCGACAGCGGTATCTGCTCACGCCGCGAAGCCGACCGCTACATCGAAATCGGGCAAGTTCTCGTAAATGGGAAACGTGCCGGAATAGGGACTTTGGTGGACAAATACGACAGAGTGATGGTGAATGGACTGCTTGTGGAGCCGAAAGAAGAAGATGAAATGGTGCTGCTCGCTTTCAACAAACCGCGCGGAATTGTAAGTACAACGGAGAAAACGGAGAAAAATAATATCGTTGAATATGTGGGTTATCACGAACGTATTTTCCCTATTGGCCGCTTGGACAAAGATTCTCAAGGACTTATTTTTCTGACAAACGATGGCGATATTGTTAATAAAATTCTGCGTGCCGGAAATCAACACGAAAAAGAGTACGTAGTTACAGTGGATAAAGTGATAACGGATGATTTTATCAGTAAAATGGGAAATGGTGTGCCTATTTTAGGGACAATAACCAAGAAATGCAAAGTTGAAAAAATCAATCCGAATACCTTTAAAATCATTCTTGTTCAAGGTCTTAACCGCCAAATCAGACGAATGTGCGAGTATTTTGGCTATCAAGTGACCAAATTGGAACGAGTTCGGATAATGAACGTCAGTTTGAAAGGAATTGGATTGGGCGAATGGCGGTTTTTGGATGAAAAAGAGATGGAAGTTTTGAAAAAAGCCATCGCAAAATCAGAAAAAGAAGCTGAAACTAGTAAAACAAAAACCAAAACAACAGCTAAACCAAATTCATCTACTCGAAAACAAAACGAGGATAAAAAAGCCTACGAAAAACCAAAACAAAAAACCTACGGTGCCAAAAAACCTTCTGGACGTAGCTCTTCCGGTAATAATTCACGCGGAAAAGACAGCGGACGAAAAAGTTCGGGAAGACCGCAAAGAAGAAAATAAAAAAAATGAATTTATATACTTGTAGCCAGAAAAGAGATGCAAAACATCAACATTTCTGGCTTCAATTTTGTTAGGATTTTAACAAACCAATATTATAATGAAACAAAAACAATCGATTATACTGCTTATTATTTTCAGTTTTTTCACGTCGCAACTTATTTCTCAAAACTTTGTGTCACCTATCAATTTCACGCCATCGCTGAGTGCGAATTTTGGAGAATTACGAAACAATCACTTTCATTCAGGTATTGATTATCGTACGCAACAAGTTGAAAATAAGCCAATTTTCTCTATCGACGAAGGTTTTGTTTCACGCATCAACATTTCCCCAACCGGATATGGATTAGCACTTTACATTGATCATCCGTCCGGTCATACAAGCGTTTACGGCCACCTAAACAGCTTTTCACAGAAAATCACCAACTATATTCGTCAAAAACAATACGAAAAAGAAACTTATCGAATTGATTATTACCTTCAGCCGGGTGAAATTACCGTAAAAAAAGGGGAACAAATTGCGTTGAGCGGCAATACAGGTGGTTCGGGTGGTCCTCATTTGCATTTCGAAATTCGGGATACCAAAACTCAAGATCCGCTGGATGTTTTGAATTTTCTCGGCAGGACAGTGAATGATAAAGCAAGTCCGGACGTGAGAATGATTGCCGTGTATCCGCAAGAAGGAAAAGGCGTGGTAAACGGCAGTTCAGCACCACTCAGACAAAACATTGGCAGAACAAAATCAGGCACTTATGCAGCTCCGGCTCGCGCAATTAATGCCTGGGGAAAAATTGGGCTTGGCATCAAATCCTACGACCGAATTCAAGGAACGAGTAATATTTACGGAGTAGAAAAAGTAATTCTTACCGTGGATGGGAAAACGGTTTTCACAAGTGACATCAATCGACTTTCTTTTGATAAAACTCGGATGATTAACTCGTTTATGGACTTTGAAGACTGGCGAAATAGCCGCTCGATGATTATGAAATCTTTCGTTGAGCCGGGCAACAAACTCGATTTTATCACAGCCATTAACGACGGTTTTATAGAAATTAATGCAGAAAAAAACTACAACGTACGCTACGAATTGACCGACCATTACGGCAATCGCACGGTTTATTCCTTTATAATAAAAGGTGTAAAACAAAACATTCCACAGCCTACGAAGTGCGAAAATTTCATGACTTATCTCTTGAGCAATTCTTTTGTGGATGCTGATTTCTCGCTGACTATTCCACTGGGGAATTTATATACAGATATTTGTTACAAACACAGCAAAACTGCGTCGCCAAAGTATTTTTCGCCCATTCATCGGGTGAACAACAAACCGGTTCCACTTCACAGAAACGGACAAATATGGCTAAAACAGACGAAATCCGCGGATGTTGATTCAACAAAATTCGGCATTATTAAAATTGATAAGAACGGAAAAGAAAGCTGGATTGGAGGAACGTACAAAAATGGCGGATTGGAAGCAAATATCAACGAACTAGGCGACCGATTTGCTATTGATGTAGATACGATTGCACCAACTATCACGCCAGTAACACCTTCAAATTGGCTTGCACGAAAAAGAATTGTAGTTCAACTAAAAGACAACAAAAGTGGTATCAGCAGTTTCCGTGGGGAAATTAACGGAAAATTTATCCTGATGAGCCACGACACAAAATCAACTTCCTACACCTATATTTTTGACGACAGCCGACTGGTAAAAGGTGAAAATCAGAAATTTACATTTACTGCAACGGACGGAGCAGGAAACAAAAGCGATTATAGCTATGAATTTCTTTACTAATCCTTAGCCGAAAACCATTTCGATTACTTTCGGAAAATGCTCGTATTCCAACGCGTGTACTTTTTCGGCAATCTCTTCGTAACTATCAGTCGGTTCCACAAGACATTTCGCTTGGAAAATAGTATTTCCTTCGTCGTAATGCTTATTCACAAAGTGAATGGTAATGCCACTTTCGGTTTCTCCGGCAGCTTTCACGGCTTTATGCACATGGTCGCCGTACATTCCTTTCCCGCCAAACTTTGGCAAAAGCGCCGGATGAATGTTAATTATCCTATCGGGAAATGCATTAATCAGCAATTCAGGCACTTTTAGCAGAAATCCTGCAAGCACTATCACATCAACATTATGCTCCTGAAGTATTTCTAATATCGCTTCGCCCGTTTCAAAATCTGATTTAATAAAAGTCACTGATTTGACATTCAAACTTTTAGCTCTTCCATGCACATAGGCATTTGCCCGATTGGAGATGATAAGTGGAAAACGGAATAAATCTGAATTTTGAAAATATTTAATAATATTCTCGGCATTTGAACCGGAGCCAGAAGCAAATATTGCGATGTTTTTAGGCATTTTTATGTGTGTTTTTGCTCAAATTCCTTAAAAATGTGCAAAAAACTACACATTTTTGATTGTTTGTGATTTGATTATTTGAAAAATTAGTTACCTTTGCAGCGCAAATTTATAAAACAAATTTTATTTACTCACTAAAAAAGAAAAATTATGTCAGAAGTTGCAGAAAAAGTAAAAGCTATTATCGTTGATAAATTAGGCGTAGATGAGGCAGATGTTGTAGAAACAGCAAGCTTTACAAACGACCTTGGTGCTGACTCACTAGACACAGTAGAGTTAATCATGGAATTCGAAAAAGAATTCGGTGTATCTATTCCAGACGAAGAAGCACAAAAAATCTCAACTGTAGGTGATGCAATCGCTCACGTTGAAGCTTTGAAAAAATAATTTTCCAAAAAAACTTTTTATGGAATTAAAAAGAGTAGTGGTAACCGGTGTCGGTGCTGTTACTCCTTTAGGACTTACTGCCACGGAAACGTGGCAGAATGTTCTAAATGGGGTTAGTGGTGCTGCGCCAATTACCCATTTTGACGCATCGGCGTTCAAAACCAAATTTGCTTGCGAAGTAAAAGGTTTTGACCCATTACAATATTTTGACCGCAAGGAAGCTCGCAAGATGGATGTTTACACACAATATGCACTTGTAGCTGCCAAAGAAGCATTAGAGAACAGCGGTCTTGACCTTGAAGTAGTTGACAAAGACGAAGTTGGAGTTGTATTCGCAGCAGGGATTGGCGGAATAGCTACTTTCGAACAAGAAGTTGCCAACTATTACACTAATATTGAGCAAGGTCCACGGTTCAATCCGTTTTTTATCCCAAAAATGATTTCAGACATTGCAGCCGGACAGATTTCTATTCAGTACGGTTTTCGCGGTCCAAACTATTCCACTGCATCTGCCTGTGCTTCATCCAATCACGGATTAATCCACGCATTCAACCACATTCGTTTGGGCGATGCTAAAGTGATGGTAGCCGGTGGTGCCGAAGCAGCTATTACACCTGCGGGAGTTGCCGGATTTAATGCATTAACTGCGTTATCCACTCGCAACGAGGATCCGGAAGGCGCATCTCGTCCATTCAGCAAAAGTCGTGATGGCTTTGTAATGGGAGAAGGAGCCGGATGTCTCATTTTGGAAGAGTACGAACACGCTGTTGCACGCGGTGCTAACATTCTTTGTGAAATGGTCGGTGGCGGAATGTCTGCCGATGCTTATCACCTTACTGCCACCCATCCGGAAGGATTGGGAGCTGTATTGGTAATGAAACGCGCATTGAAAGATGCAAATATGGAGCCAACAAATGTGGATTTCGTAAGTGTTCACGGTACTTCAACTCCTGTGGGAGACATTGGCGAAGTGAAAGCAATTCAGCAAGTTTTTGGTGATCACGCATATAAATTGAATATCAGTGCCACAAAATCCATGACCGGTCACCTTTTGGGTGCTGCCGGAGCAGTAGAAGGAATTGTGGGCATTTATTCCATCTTAAATAATGTGGTTCCGCCAACTATCAATTTCCACGAAGGAGACGAAGATCCGGATATTGATTACAACTTGAATTTCACATTCAACAAAGCACAAGAACGCAATGTAGATGTAGTTCTTTCCAATACATTTGGTTTTGGCGGACACAATGCTTGTGTGGTGTTTAAGAGATTTGAAGCTTAATTCTCTCGTTTGAATTAATCGCAATAGCGAAATCAAATTTCATCTTTATTTTTCTTGCGCTTAAAGCATTATTTTAGAAAAATTCTTTAAGTCTTTCGAAAATGAAATTTAATCCTCTAAATAAATTAAGGCTCTTGACGAATTCTCGCCAAGAGCCTTTTTTGTCTTTACGAAAAATACTGGGATTTTCTCCCGGAAATTTAGAACTTTACAACCTAGCTCTTCGACATCGCTCTATGCCGCTGAAAAATGAAAAAGGCGAGCTAATCAATAACGAACGACTGGAGTTTTTGGGCGATGCAGTTTTAAATGCAATCGTTGCGGATGTGCTTTATCACAAATATCCCGATGAAAAAGAAGGATTTTTGACCAATGCCCGCTCCAATATCGTAAAACGCGATACACTGAATAAAATTTCTCAGCAAATTGAGTTGGACAAATTAATCATATCAGATAATCACACCAATTTCACCAAAACTGCCAATGTGTATGGAAATGCTTTGGAAGCATTCGTGGGTGCAGTTTATCTGGATCAGGGTTATGACAAATGCGCACAATTTGTGAAAAAGCGTATTTTGGTTTCACCCGAACTGATGAAAAATTTGGCTGAAGACAATGATAATTACAAGTCCGAATTGCTCGAATGGTGTCAGCAGCGTTACTTTTCGCTTGATTTTGAATTAATCGATGAAAAAGTGGATAGTAAAAATCGCCATACTTTTGTTTCGGAATTGCTTATTCAGAATATCCCAATTTGCACAGGAACCGGTTCGAGTAAAAAAGAATCGCATCAGCAAGCTTCTTTCAAAGCACTGGAAATGATAAAAAATGAAGCTGATTTTATGAACAGATTTAACTAATCTGAAATTATTAAAATCTTTGGTTCCAACTATTTCTCAATTCTAAATTCTTGATTTTGAAACAAAACACTCGAATTAAATGTTTCATTATCGAACAAAAACAGCACAGAATGGAAAAAATCAAACCTTTTCAAAAACTTATTCAGCTGCAAGCTGATAAATACGGAGATAGTAATATTATTTTCGATCGACATAAACTGACGGATAACTGGACACCGCTCACCTGGAAGTTGATGAACGATAAAGTGAATACGCTTGCTAAAGCTTTTCTTGAAGCAGGCGTAAAAAGCCAGGATAGGATTGCACAGTTTTCTCAAAATAAATCGGAAAATCTGATTGTGGACTTTGCGCTGTACAGCATTCGGGCAATTGTGGTTCCCATCTACCCTACTTCTACGAATGTTCAGGTGGAATTTATCACGACCGATGCCGCTACAGAAATTATTTTTGTTGGAGGACAGAAACAATACGACATCGCTGTGGATGTGATGCTTTCGGCAAAAACAATTAAGAAAATCATTGTTTTTGAGAATGATGTGAAGATGAATGATAAGGTTGATTCGCTCTATTTTGAAGATTTTTTGAATGGCGGAATTACCTCTTCTAAAAATGACGAAGTAAGCAAAAGACGCGATGAGAGCGTGGAAGAAGATATTTCATGTCTGCTTTACACTTCCGGAACAACCGGAAATCCGAAAGGTGTGATGCTTACTCATGTGATGCTTAATGAAGCCATGCGAATTCACCTGATCCGTCTGCCACATATCAACGATGAACAAACTTCGCTGGCATTTCTGCCATTGACGCATGTTTTTGAGAGACTTTGGTGTTATTTCCTACTTTATACAGGAGCCACAATTTTCATTAATCATAATCCAACCGAAATTCAAACCACGCTGAAAGACGTTAGACCAACGCTAATGTGCGCGGTTCCGCGTTTTTGGGAGAAAGTTTATATTGGAGTTAAGGAAGTTTTGAATGGCTATACGCCGCTAAAACTTGCAATCGTAACTTGGGCGCTTGAAGTTGGAAAAAAGCACAATATCGAGCATCTGCGCATTGGGAAAAAACCTGACGCTTTACTGAAAATGCAATACAAATTGGCCGAAAAACTGGTTTATTCTAAACTAAAAACAACTCTTGGTCTTGAAAATGCAGTGACTTTGCCTGTGGCGGGCGCCAAACTGAACGACGAAATCACGCAGTTTTTCAGAAGCCTGGGCGTGCCAATTGTGTATGGTTATGGACTGACAGAATCTACAGCCACTGTTTCTTGCTTTGAAGATATTTACGAAATCGGAACGGTTGGTTCATTTATGCCGGATGTTCAAGCGAAAATTGGTGAAAACAACGAAGTTTTATTGAAAGGGAAAACCATTACCAAAGGTTATTACAACAATCCGGAAGCAAATGCTCAAGCATTTACGGAAGATGGTTGGTTCCGCACGGGCGATGCAGGCGAAATCAGAGAAAACAAACTTATTCTCACTGAACGTCTGAAGGATTTATTCAAAACTTCGAACGGCAAATACATTGCTCCGCAAGAAATCGAAACTCGCCTCGGTACTGACAAATACATTGAGCAAGTTGCAGTAATTGGTGATGAGCGAAACTACGTGACTGCCATCATTGCACCATCAATCCCGGCCTTGGAAAGCTATGCTCATGATAATAAAATTGCATACAATAACATTGATGAATTACTTCAAACACCGGAAATCTACAAACTGATTGAAGAGCGAATTGCTGCGCATCAACAAGGAATGGCGAGCTATGAATTGATAAAGAAATTTACGTTAATCAAGATTCCTTTCACCATTGAAACCGGGGAATTAACGAATACATTGAAAATTCGCCGCACGGTCATTACCCGCAAATATAAAAATGAAATTGATGCTATGTATAATTCATAACAAACATCAATATTTTTGCAAAACTGCTCAAAAAATAGTAATTTTGCAGAAAATTTAGAGACAATAATTTACGAACATTCTAAAACCAAATAAAATGATAAGTTACAAAGAGTTAGGCTTGGTAAACACCAAAGAGTTGTTCCAAAAAGCCATCGAAGGTAAGTATGCAATTCCTGCATTTAACTTTAACAACATGGAGCAATTGCAAGCAATTGTTTCTGCATGTGTTGAAACAAAATCACCAGTGATCCTTCAAGTTTCAAGCGGTGCACGCAAATACGCAAATCAAACATTGCTTCGCTACATGGCGCAAGGAGCAGTACAATATGCAAAAGAACTTGGCTACGAAATTCCAATCGTTCTTCACCTTGACCACGGAGATAGCTTCGAACTTTGCAAAGACTGTATCGACAGCGGTTTCTCTTCCGTAATGATCGACGGTTCTCACCTTCCTTACGAAGAAAACATTGCTTTGACTAAAAAAGTAGTTGATTATGCACACGCACACGGAGTAACTGTAGAAGGCGAACTTGGTGTTTTGGCTGGTATCGAAGATGACGTAGTAGCTGAGCATCACACTTATACAGAGCCTGAAGAAGTAGTTGACTTCGTAACTCGTACCGGTGTTGATTCATTGGCAATTTCAATTGGTACTTCTCACGGTGCTAACAAATTTACTCCAGAACAATGTACACGCGACGAAAACGGTGTTTTAATACCACCTCCATTGCGTTTCGACATTTTGGAAGAAATTGAAAAACGTATTTCTGGATTCCCAATCGTATTGCACGGTTCTTCTTCAGTTCCACAAGAATATGTAGAAACAATCAACAAATACGGTGGCGCATTGAAAGATTCAATCGGTATTCCGGAAGCAGAACTTCGTCACGCAGCAGAATCTGCAGTTTGTAAAATCAATATCGACTCAGACGGTCGTTTGGCTATGACTGCAAAAGTTCGCGAAGTATTCGCAACTAATCCTGCTGAGTTTGACCCAAGAAAATACCTTGGACCAGCTCGTGAAGAATTGAAAAAACTGTATATGCACAAAACTCAACACGTTTTGGGAAGTGCAGGAAAAGCTTAATTCTATCAGCTTCAAAACAAGCATAAATACAAACAAAAAAGGTGTTACACGACGTGTAACACCTTTTTTATTACTTGAAAGAATTTACAAGTTCACTATAGAACTATTTTTCTTATCTTTTGTCCTACTTTCAAGATAAAGACTCCGGCTGAATTTATTCTTGTCCCATTCACTCCATGAACAGCAACATTAGACTGGATTTTTTGTCCATTCAAGTTGTAAATCTCAATTATTTCACCCTTTGATGCGTTGAAAAATATTTCGTTTCCTTTTTTCCAAAAAACTAACTGAGAACCATCTACTCGCTCTAAATTCGTTGTAATAAACGATATGGGACCAACTTCCTTCGAGGGTGCTGATGTTTGCTCGCCATTAACGGCACTCACAGTATAATAATACGTTTTGGTAGGATCTAGATTTTCCACCTGAAAATTTAACTCTGTAGTAGTAAAAGGCGAATTTGGTACCGGCACTTTCTTTCCTCCGCTCTTTTGGATAATCTTCAAATTATTTAGAAAAAATCGAGCTTTAGACGCCTTACTTCCTTCAAATTTTATCTCAGTAGAAGATGTGCCACCACCTGAAAATTGAATTTCATATGAAGTAAAGCTATTCTTGGTATTATCCATGTTATCTACCATGAGTTGCAATCCATCATTGATGAAAATTTTCAAACTCTTTTCATCACCAATCCATGCGGTAGCATCAAATTTCAAGGTAAAACCTCCGCCATCTGCCGATAAATCCAAAGCAGGCGTAGTAATATAACCAAGACTACTTGAACTGCCTATTTTGACACTTCCGCCAGCCTGAAACACTTTTGCACCTTTCCAACCTGCAGTTTGCGTGTAGCTATCCAATGTGTTTGAAACGTCTGTAGAGTGAGCTCCACTATTAGGCTGACCTGCAGAAAACTGATCAAAATTTTCTGTAAAAACAGTTTCCTCTTCGCCACCTTCAGTTTTGGTGTACACATTTAACGTATAAGCTGTTGCATCAGGCACAGCATTCCACTTAGCCAGAAAACCTGATTTGGTAGTGGTAATTGAATCTGAACTTTGTGGCACTGCAGGCACACCCAGGGGCGTACTATAAATAAAGCTTATTACTTCGTTGGTTTCGGAAATATTTCTAATTCCTTTCTCCAGTTTTTCATTTGAGCGAAATACAAAATCAAAAGCTGTAATATTAGATGTTCCAGGAAATGGATCACCGGAAAGAGTCGATTCACTTTCCACTCCATCGGCAGGCATTAACTGTACGCCCATTTTATTGGCGTTATTGTTAGGCTCATTATAGTACCAGTCATTTTTGTCATAGTTAATTCTATAAATAAGCATGCCGTGTCCGGGAAGGAAAGCATCCCAATTCGTTTTTTGCCTATTTTCCAGCAAGAAAAACTCTGTAGGACTTGGATTGTCACCATCTAAATTATGAGTTCCGGACTTAGAAACGAGGTATGCCTCATTTTTAGAAACTAAAGGTTCCAATGTAATAGTTGTAGAATTCTCCGATAAAATTTTGGGATTAAGATATCCTAATTGGAACCGCTCAAAAGCATTATAAGCCGGTGGAGTTCTGCCTTCATTCAGATATGCTCCACCATCCATCACATTCCAGTCCGAAAGAGTGAAATGCTCGCTACCATTTGTAGGATACATATCTGCAAGCCCAAGTACGTGTCCAAATTCGTGTACAAACGTGCCAATTCCGCACATATCAGCACCGGAATTAGATTTGAGTTCAGAGGTACAGGCATAATCTTCAACTCGTTTTCCATTAAAAATTGTCGATTGTACAGTACCGGAATAATTGCCACTTCCCCCAAACATCGAATTAGGATAAACACCCCATCTGTGCGGCCAAACCGTATTTTCATCAGCCCACTCTGCTTCATTGTAACCGGCGTAGTAAATAAACACATTATCTACAATTCCATCTGAATCTGTGTCATAGACAGAAAAGTCAACGCTATCGTTATGTGCTAATTGACATGCATCAACTACCATTTGTGCCGGATTAATATCATCACCATCATCTGTATTTTCTCCATAAAACTTTAATGTATTAGGCAGCGTGTAAGGACCCACTACATCAAATTGCGGTGTAAAAGCACCGGAAGAATTGTCCCGAAAATAATCTCGAGCAGAACCGGTTGCACCGTTGGCGCTGTAATCTTTCTTATTCAATAAATCCGTAAATGATTGTTTTGGATTGGGAACAACAAATTCTAAATCAGAGAAATTCACCAAAATAACCAGGGATCTCGGCGAACCTTCTTTGGGGTATCTTTGTAAAGGAGTAGTTGCTACAACGGCTTTCTTTGCACGCATTCTACCTGCAGACAGGCTCATATCAGGGTTTTTGGGAAGATTGGCTACAAAGCTTCTTTCTCCAGCACTCCTTAATGATAAATCTTTTGCTTTAATGCCGGTATCTACAACTTTATTTCCCGACTCTAAGCGTGCGTAATTGAATAAACCTTGTTCGCTTTTTGTAATTAGCACTCCATCCTCGGTAGTGTAGTATTTATGAAACTCATCGCCTTTCAAAATCACACTGAGCGTTGCTCCATCCGGTTGCTTAAACTTTACAGGATATGGATACGCAGGCACTGCTAATGCTGAATGAGCAAACAGTGTAAACATCAGCACGAAGAAAACTTTTGTAAAAACTTTTTCCATTGAAGAAACAATTAAAGAACAAGGCATTGCACATGCAATACCTTGTTCTATTTAGATAATTTACAGATTGATAGAATTATTTTTCACAATCTATAGCTTTTGCTTTTTGCTTAACATTGACTTAAAGAATAACTTTTCCAACGCGGTTGCCAACTTTCACAATCACAATTCCTCTTTGGTTTAGAGAAACCTCATTTTGACCGTCAACTGCCAATGCATTGAACATTCTTTGACCTACAGTATTATAAACTTCTACTGTTTCACCTGCTACTGCATTGAACATCACTTTACCATTAGAAGACCACAAGTTCAAATCTTGATATCTTGTGCTTCCAATACCTGATGCAAGATCAGCAATTACATTATCCACTTGGTAAGTAGTAGTTGCAACACCTGTTTCTCCGGTATATTCAAAAACTAAGAATTTCACACCACTATATGCAGAAAGATCCAAAGTTACTGTATTGAAACCAGTTCCATATCCAGAGGGATTTGCACTGTCATTGATAGAAAAAACTTCAGTTTTAGTCATATCTTTCGCCATTACATAAACTTTCAAGATTGCACCATTTGTAAAACCGGAATTCCAGTCAAATCTTACATTTTTCTTGTCGATTTTATCAAAATTAAGAGCTGGAGATATTAATAAATTTTGGTATCTTCCTGTTCCATTATGAGCGGTAAACTGAGCATAGTTATTATTATTATAACGTCTAACTTCCCAACTTCTGTCATCCTCTAATGCCACGCTTAACCAACCCGTTGGCAAGTCATACGAAGTTACAGATCCATCACCAAATGGCTCATTAAGTGATGTTAGTGGATTGCTATCATCAAGTCCATAAGGATTTGAGGCGTCAGTAGCAGTTCCAGTTAGTTCAACAGTCGCTGACAAATCACCACTAGTAATTGTCATTGTAGCTGATTTTGAACCAGTTGAGCTTGGATTAAATACTACTGCTAAATCACCACCAGCTGCAGTCAAACTTCCTGTATAAGTAAACATAGCAGCATCAGTTCCAGTAACAGAAACTGTTGGAGCAGCACTAAGATTAGCCGCAGATACAGTAACAGTTTGAGCAGCAGATGGAGTTCCAACTACAGCTGAGAAACTTAATGATGTCGGATTGACGCTTAATACCGGAGCAGTTCCAACAGCTTCTACTAATGAAAAATTGTCAAAACTTGATGTTGCACCACTATAAGATCTTACAGCAAATTGAAACAACACAACACCTGCCGGAGCTACAAAATCAAGAGTATGTTGCGTCCAACTTGAAGCACTTGGAAGATATTTATTATTTGTTCTTAAAGGATCATCATCTGCAGAAGAAACTAAATTTACCAACCCTCCTTCAGCATTTTTAAACAAACTCCAAAGTCTTGTGTCTGAATTATCACCAGAAGATTTATACCAGAATGAAAGTGTGTAAGTTTTACCTGCTGTTACTGGAATTTCTTGATAAAATCCTGTAGTTGCAGTTGTAATATATTCAACATACTTACTTCCATCTTGTGCACCACCAGATTTAACAGTAGGATCAGTGTATTCTTTGCCAGGTCCTTTCGACCAACTTGTAAAATCATCTTCGAAAGATGGATTTTTAACTAAGTTAGTTTGAGCACTTAAGCCCAAAACAACAAAAAATGATAATAAAAAAGTAATTTTTCTCATATAAATATAATTTTAAATTAATATAATCTGTTTTTTGAAAACGATATAAAGATAGTAATTGTTTATTGATTTTTAAATATTTAAGCACAAAATATCAGATTCTACGCAAGCTTAATAT